>NZ_JALNUM010000200.1:0-5278 GCF_026540795.1 Methylobacterium sp. GC_Met_2 | reverse complement strand
CGCCTATCATCCGAATAGCCCCGGGACGGATCAGGCTGCGCTTGGCTCTACGCCGACTAGCGGGTACCCTGGCGGCGCTGGTGAATTCGATCCGCTCACGGGGCAGCGCCTATCTGATCAGCCGCGCTCGCTCGGTACGCCACAGGGTGCTGTCTCGCCTGCAGGCGCGGCCGCAGCGACCGGCGCATCCTCGGGTCTGGGCGGTGGCAGCGTCTTGGAGAAGTTCCGCCAGGGCGTCAGCGCCGGCAACCCGGATATCGGCAACCTGCTGTTTCACCTCGGCATCGGCATCGCGAGCAACCGCGGCATCGGGCCGGGTGTCGCGGCCGGTCTGCAAAGCTACGGGGCCAGCCAGTCGGGGTCGCTCAAGGGCCAGCTTGAGCAGATCAAGTTCATGCAGGAGCAGCAGGGCGAGCAGGACACCTACAATCACCTCACCCAGAACCTGAAGCTCGACCCGACCGCGGCCCGGGCGGCGATGCGTAACCCAACCCTGCTGTCGAACGTGCTGGCGCAGTCCAAGCCGAACCTGCAGACCATCGGCGGGCAGATTTACGACCTGAACAAGAACGGCGGCGTGCCGGGTCAGGGCAACCTGGTCGGACCGGCGAGTGGACCGCCGGCCGGCTACCGGATGGGTGCAGACGGACAGAGCCTGGAGTTCATCCCAGGCGGCGAGGCCGACCCTGCCGTGAAGGAGCGCAACGCCAAGGCGGTCGCCACCGACAAGGAGCAGACCCCGCTCCTCGACATCGACGCCCGGCGCAAGGTCGGCATCCCCGACAACGACACCCGGGCGGCCTGGGCCGACCCGAACGGCAAGGTCACGTTCAACGATGGCCCGCCGCCTCTCGCAGCCCGGCCGGGGCAGACCTTTTACGATCGCGGCACGCTCAAGCCGATCCTCACGGCCCCGGCGGCCAAACCGGACGGGTTCGACACGGAGACCAAGCTGCGGAGCGAGTTCCGCAAGGATGTCGGTAGCTTCCCGGACGTGCACGACGGCTACAGCCGGCTGATCGCGGCCACGAAGCAGCGCGAGGCCAACCCCGGCTCTGTGTCGCCCGCCTCCGACATCTCCCTGGTGTTCGGCTACATGAAGATGCTGGACCCCGGCTCGGTGGTTCGTGAGGGCGAGTACGCCACGGCCAAGAACGCCGCCGGCGTCCCCGAGCGGGTGCTGAACGCCTACAACAAGGCGCTGACCGGCGAATTCCTATCCGACACGCAGCGCAGGGATTTCCTGGGGCAGGCATCCGAGCTGTACGGCGCCGCCCGCAAGACCGCCGAGGGCGTAGCCGAACGGTATCGTGGCCTCGCCACGCAGTACGGCGTCGAGCCCAGCCGATCGGTTTATCTGCCGGAGGCCCTGACCCCGCCGAAGCTCGGCCAGCAGAGTCAGGCGCCGACCGGCGGCGCGGCGGCCCGCTACCAGTCGCTGATCCAGGGCGGCATGTCGAAGGCCGACGCCTTCGCGCAGATGCACAAGGAGGGCCTGTAGATGGCCGGCGGCATCACGTTCGACCCGGCCGAGTTCGAGGCCTTCAAGCAAGGCGCCGGTGGCCCCGCCGCGGCTCCGGTTGCACCAGTCGGGTTCGACCCCGCGGAATTCGCGGCCTTCAAGGCGCAGCAGACCGGCACCGATACCGGCCGCGAGACGGGGGCAATGAACGCCGGCGCTCGTGGCCTTGTCGATGGCATCCCGGTCGCCGGCCCGTACATCCTCGGCGGGATCGACCGCGCCGACGCGGCCCTGCGCGCCTACCAGGGCGGCACCAGCTACGGCGACGAGTTGGCGAAGGCCCAGGCCTACGGCGACGACGTGAAGGCCGCGCACCCCTACGCTAACACGGCGGGTGAGGTGGCCGGTGGCATCGTCGGCACGGCGCCCTTGATCGCAGTGGCTCCGGCGGCGTTCGGGGCGGGCACTGGTGGCCTTGTCGGTCGGTCGCTGATCTCGGCGGCCAGCGGGTCCGGGCTCGGTGCTGCGGACTCCGCTGTCCGGAGCGGGGGTGATTTAGACCAGACCCGTCGCGGCGCGCTCGCAGGCGCCGCATTCGGTGGCGTGGCCCCCGCTGCCGGTGCCGCCCTCGGCGCAGGCGTCCGGAATTTCTACGAGATGATCGGCTCGCGGCTCGGTCCGTCGAGTGGCTTCAGCCCTGCTGCGACGCGCGTGCTCGCCGAGGACGCGGGCAATTCCGGCGGTGTCGCTCCGATCCGCTCTCGCATGGGCGAACTCGGATCCGACGCCATGCTGCTCGACGCCTCGCCCTCGTTCCAGGGTCAGGCCCAGGGCCTCGCGGTCCGGCCGGAAACTCGGGAGGCCGTGACAACGCCAATCGTGGCCCGAGCCGGCGGTATGACCGATCGGCTGGCCAACGACATCAACGGCGCGTTCGGTCCTGCAGTCAGCCCGCAGGCCGCCACCAACACCTTCGCGGCGATGCGCCAGGTGCCGAACCAAGCCATCGGCGATGCGGTGCGGGGTGCCGGCCCGATCGACACGACGGACGTGCTGGCGAACCTCGCGGACCGCCTGCGCACCGCCGAGGGGCCGCAGCGCGCCGCGCTGACTCAGGCCCGCAACATGCTGATGACCGAGCACCCGGTGACCGGCGCCCCAATCCCGCAGACCAGCGCCGAGAACCTGCAGAACGCCAAGGTGGCGCTGTCCGGCATGATGGAGCACGGCAACGAGTCGCTGGGCGTGCCGCGCGGATCCGTGGCGCAGCGGGAGGGCGGGCTCGGCGCGACTGTGTCCGACCTCAATCGAGCCCTGCGCGATCAGGTGCCGAACTACGGCGCAGCCAACGACGTGTCGGCGGCCGTCGCCCGCCGCATGGAAGCGGTCGACCAGGGTTCGCAGCTCCTCCGGTCAGGTCAGGGCGCCACGCCGCCGGCCGACCTCGCCCGTCAGCTCGCCAGCATGAGCCAGGGCGAGCGGGACGCCATGGCGATCGGCACCCGTGGAGCGATCGACCAGGCCGTCGGCACTCGGCGCAACGACCTCGTTGCGATGCAGAACCTTCTGCAGGGCGAGGGCGGCTGGAACACCGCCAACCTCGCCCAGCTTCACGGACAGGCCCCAGTCGACCGCGTGGTCGGCGCGGTGAACCGGGAGGCCGCCTTCGATCAGGCCAACCGCCGGATCGTCGAGGGCTCGCAGACTGCGCAGCGCAGTCAGGCGGCTGACCGGGTGGCGCCGCGCACGACGCTGGGCAACGACATCGGCGGCACGGTCGCCGGCGCGATCGGTGGTCCGCAGGGCTGGGCGCTCGCGCAGGCCGGCCGTGTTGCCCGCGCCGGTGTGAATGCGGCCGGGCAGGCGGCCGATGTCGCCCGCAACCGTCAGCTCGCGGAAGCTGTGACGCTGAACCAGGGCGACCGGCTCGACCTGCTGCTGAACGCCCTCGAAGCACGCGGCCGGGTGCAGGAGCGGGCGGCGGCTTTTGGAAACGTCGCGGCTCGCGGCGGACAGGCGGTGCTGCTGTCACAGGCAGATCGGGCTCGGCCCTACCTGCCGACGGCTTTGCCCGCCCTGCCGACCTTCTCGCGGTAGAGGAGCACGCCGCCTGTGATCCAGAGCAGCACGAGCCCGATCCAGACTCCAGAACTGCCGATGTGTTGGACGAGCCAAGCGTCGACCGTTGGTGTGCTCGCGCTCACGCCCCACCCGATCGCCGTCATGACGATGGCGAACAGGACGAAGGTCGTCAGGATCTCAGCCGTGCGGCGCATGGGTAAGAATGTGGCCCCGCCTCGGCGTTCTGTCGATAGCGGCTCAGCTTGCGAGAATTGGCCCAGGACAGCCCGTCGTCCGAACCCGCATACCGGCAGCCAGAATTCAGCGACAGCCGCCAGAGACCTTTATTTCGCACTGATGGGGCATTTTGCATGTCGATAGGCTTCGGCTCTCTGCCCTCGTTCGCGGGCGGCGACGACCAGAACCCTCTGAGCCCCGTTCTGCAGCAGTTCCTCCAGCAGCAGCAGTCCGCGCAGGCTCCGGCCCAGGCGCCGGCGATGGCCGCCCAGGACGTGCCCGCAGCCACGCCTCCGGGTTACTCAGGCTTCACGCCCCAGACGCCCCCGACCGGGGCACCGACGCCTGTGGTTCAGCCCGGTGCCACTGCGGCCGGTACGGGGCTGTTGTCCATGATGGGGCCAAACAGCGCCGAGGCAGCGACGCCGGATCCCGGCGACATTCGGAGCCGGTTCATTTCAACGTTGCAGCAGGGCGGCTTGACCAACCCGAACGGCCTCGGGGCGGTCGCCGCCTACGCTCAGCACGAGTCGAAATACAGCCCGAGCAACATCACCGGCTCGTGGTCGGATCCGAGCGAGAGCGGGCAGGCTGGCCAGTCCGGTGGGATCCTGTCGTGGCGGGCCGATCGCCTCGCCAACATGAAGGCGTTCACGCAGGGCGCAGCCGACCCGGTGACGGCACAGGCCAACTTCCTACTGCAGGAGAACCCGCAGCTCACGGCGGCCCTGCAGAATGCTCGGAGTCCGCAGGAAGCCCACGCCCTGATGGCGGACGCCTGGAAGTTCGCGGGCTATGATCGCCCCGGCGCTGAGAACGCCGCCCGGCTGGCGACGACACAGGCCTATGCGAACAGCTTCGCGGGCGGGCAGGCGATGCCAGGCACGGGCTCCTCGTCACAGATGTCGCCCGGGCTCGCCCGTCCGGCTGGCGCCTCGATGGGCTCGACGGCTGGGGCGGGTGCGTTCGGGCTTGGCGGAATTCAGGCGCAGGGCGCCCCCGTCCCAGGCCAGTCTTCGCCGACGCCCGACGTCGCGTCCCTGTCCGGCCAGCCGTTGACCGCCACCGGCACGCAAGATCAGCAGCAGCCCAGCCCCTACGGCAACATCGCCTCGGCGCTGAAGGCCGTCGCGGCAGGGCAGCAGAAACAAGCGCAGGGCGGCGGCGGCGCGATGAGGGCGCCGGAGGTCGGTGGCCGGCCGATCTCGCTGCAGCAGGCGCGGGCCATGTTCGACCCGGGGACGTTTTACGGGATGCTGCGCGGTGCGGGAGTGAGAGGCCAGGTTCGTGGATCGTAGGTCTGGCCGTGCTGGGCGGGCATGAGCTCAAGATGGCTGGTGCGGACTAAGCTGTCGAGGGATGATCAATCCTCCAGCGGTATCTCCTCCTCGTTCGGCTTCTGCTGCTCGACCTTGGGTTTGGCAGTCGGCTTGCGCCGATCGAACTGTGCAGGGCGTATCAAGTCTCGATAAGCGGGCGCATGCGTTCGGAGTGGTGTGTGACTGGCATGGAGGGCCG
>NZ_JALNUM010000020.1:0-67710 GCF_026540795.1 Methylobacterium sp. GC_Met_2 | reverse complement strand
CGGGCAGGCCCCGGGGCGGCACCGGCGGCCGCTCGGGCTTGATGCCGAACAGGCGCTCGAAGAAGTTCTGCGCCTGCGCCGGTGGGGCGGCGAGCAGGGCGGGAGCCGCGACGGCGAGCGCCAGGACGGGGAGCAGGGAGCTGCGGGTCGGGCGCATCGGACTCTACGACGAGGACACGAAGTGGTGGGGCCACACGCAACCCCTTGTCGAAGTGTTAACACGCCGTCGATGGCGCGGACGTGGCAGCGAAGCAACAAAATGCAATCACGCCATCCGGCGCAACGGTGGTCGCGGGCGCGATTATCAAGACCTCACAATCTGTTATCGCGGACCTGCGGGCCCGACCCGGTCGCACAGGCTTCGCCTTGCGAGCCCGTCCGGGGCTTCTTATATCGCCCTCGACGCGGGATTGCGCGCTGGGTTTCAGCCGTTCACGGCCCTTGATCCGGCCCGGGTCCCATACTCACATCATCTTCGGACACCGCCATGGGCCGAGCTGCTTCGGGGCTCGGCGGTCTGCTTGAACGCGACACAAAGAGGGATCCCACCATGGGTAAAGTTATCGGTATCGACCTCGGCACCACCAATTCCTGCGTGGCCGTCATGGAAGGCACGCAGCCCAAGGTCATTGAGAATTCGGAAGGCGCCCGCACCACGCCGTCCATCGTCGCTTTCACGGATGACGGCGAGCGGCTCGTCGGCCAGCCGGCCAAGCGTCAGGCGGTCACGAATCCCGAGCGCACGTTCTTCGCCATCAAGCGGCTCGTCGGCCGGACCTACGACGACCCGATGACCCAGAAGGACAAGGGCCTCGTGCCTTACCCGATCGTCCGCGGCGACAACGGCGATGCCTGGGTCGAGGCCGATGGCAAGAAGTATTCGCCCTCGCAGATCTCCGCCTTCACGCTGCAGAAGATGAAGGAGACCGCGGAGTCGCATCTCGGCCAGCCGGTCACGCAGGCGGTCATCACGGTTCCGGCCTACTTCAACGACGCCCAGCGTCAGGCCACCAAGGATGCCGGCAAGATCGCGGGCCTCGAGGTGCTGCGCATCATCAACGAGCCGACCGCGGCGGCGCTCGCCTACGGCCTCGACAAGAAGAAGGCGGGCACGATCGCGGTCTACGACCTCGGCGGCGGCACCTTCGACGTATCGATCCTCGAGATCGGTGACGGCGTGTTCGAGGTGAAGTCCACGAACGGCGACACCTTCCTGGGCGGCGAGGACTTCGACAACCGCATCGTCGAGTACCTGACGGCCGAGTTCAAGAAGGAGCAGGGCATCGACCTGACCAAGGACAAGCTCGCCCTTCAGCGCCTCAAGGAGGCGGCCGAGAAGGCCAAGATCGAGCTGTCCTCGGCGACCCAGACCGAGATCAACCTGCCCTACATCACGGCCGACAACACCGGCCCGAAGCACCTCGCGCTCAAGCTCTCGCGCGCCAAGTTCGAGTCGCTGGTGGACGACCTGGTCCAGCGGACGATCGAGCCCTGCCGCAAGGCGCTCAAGGATGCCGGCGTCTCGGCCTCCGAGATCGACGAGGTGGTGCTGGTCGGCGGCATGATCCGCATGCCGAAGATCCAGGAGGTGGTGAAGTCCTTCTTCGGCAAGGAGCCCCACAAGGGCGTCAACCCGGATGAGGTCGTGGCCATCGGCGCCGCCGTGCAGGCGGGCGTGCTCCAGGGCGACGTCAAGGACGTTCTGCTGCTCGACGTGACCCCGCTGTCGCTGGGCATCGAGACGCTGGGCGGCGTGTTCACCCGGCTGATCGACCGCAACACCACGATCCCGACCAAGAAGTCCCAGACCTTCTCGACCGCCGAAGACAACCAGAACGCGGTCACGATCCGGGTTTTCCAGGGCGAGCGCGAGATGGCGGCCGACAACAAGCTGCTCGGCCAGTTCGATCTCGTCGGCATCCCGCCGGCGCCCCGCGGCATGCCGCAGATCGAGGTGACCTTCGACATCGACGCCAACGGCATCGTCAATGTGACCGCCAAGGACAAGGCGACCAACAAGGAGCACCAGATTCGCATCCAGGCCTCGGGCGGCCTCTCGGACGCGGATATCGACCGGATGGTGAAGGACGCCGAGGCCAATGCCGAGGCCGACAAGAAGCGTCGCGAGCTGGTCGAGGTGAAGAACCAGGGCGAGAGCCTGATCCACGCCACCGAGAAGTCGGTGACCGAGTACGGCGACAAGGTTCCGGCCGCCGACAAGGGCGCGATCGAGACCGCGATGGCCGCGCTCAAGACCGCGCTCGAGGGTGAGGACGTGGAGGCCATCAAGGCCCGCACCACGGACCTGATGCAGGCTTCGATGAAGCTCGGCGAGGCCATGTACGCGGCCAACCAGGCCGCGGGTCCGGATGCCGGTGCCGAGGCGGCGGCCTCCTCCGAGAAAAAGGACGACGTGATCGACGCCGACTTCCAGGAGGTCGACGAGAAGGACCAGAAGAAGCGCGCCTGAGGCGCGGATCTGATACCACCGCGCGGGGCCGGAGCGATCCGGCCCCGCCTTTGCGTGATCAGTCTAGTCAGACGCTCCGTCATACCGGGGATACGGAGCCCGGAATCCAGACCCACCGGCAGATCTTGGATCTGTCGCTTCGGTGTTTCTGGTTTCCGGGTTCGGCAGCAGCGCCCCGGTATGATGGGACGATGGTAAAAGCGTCGCGGCCCGGGATTCGGGACGGGACGGGAAGGCACCTGAGGGCGGGATGTCGAAGCGGGACTATTACGAGATCCTGGGGGTCACCAAGACCGCCACGGAAAGCGAGATGAAGGTCGCCTTCCGCAAGCTCGCGATGACCTATCATCCCGACCGCAATCCCGGCGACAAGGACGCCGAGATCAAGTTCAAGGAAATCAACGAGGCCTATCAGTGCCTCTCCGACGGCCAGAAGCGCGCCGCCTACGACCGGTTCGGCCACGCGGCCTTCAGCCAGGGCGGTGCAGGCGGCCCCGGATTCGGCAACGAGTTCGGCGACTTCATGTCGGACATCTTCGACAATTTCTTCGGCGACGGCCGTGGCGGCGGCGGCGGTGGCCCAGCCCGGGGCCGGGGCGGAGCGCCGGGCCGCGAGCGCGGAGCCGACCTACGCTACAATTTGGAAATCACGCTGGAGGAGGCCTACGCGGGCAAGGCGGAGACCATCAAGATCCCGACCTCGGTAACCTGCGAGGCCTGCGACGGCTCTGGCGCCAAGCCCGGCTCGAAGCCCCGGACCTGCCAGACCTGTGCGGGCTACGGCCGGGTGCGGGCCGCCCAGGGCTTCTTCGCCATCGAGCGGACCTGCCCGAACTGCCACGGCCGCGGCGAGATCGTCGACGATCCCTGCACCTCCTGCCAGGGCGCGGGCCGGGTCAACCGCGAGCGCACGCTCTCCATCAACGTGCCGGCCGGTGTCGATGACGGGTTGCGCATCCGGCTCTCCGGCGAGGGCGAGAGCGGGTTGCGCGGTGGACCGCCTGGGGACCTCTACGTCTTCCTGTCGATCAAGCAGCACGAGTTCTTCCAGCGCGACGGGGCCGATCTGTTCTGCCGAGTGCCGATCTCAATGGTCACGGCCGCACTCGCGGGCGAGATAACCGTGCCCGTGATCGACGGCACGCAGACCCAGGTGCGGATTCCCGCCGGCACGCAGACCGCCAAGCAGTTCCGGATCAAGGGTAGGGGCATGCCGGTGCTCCGGTCACGGGAGGTTGGCGACCTCTACATCCAGGTCTTCGTCGAGACCCCGCAGAACCTGACCAAGCGCCAACGCGAACTCCTTCAGGAATTCGATCAATCGGCCTCGCCGGAGAATCATCCGGAATCCGCGGGCTTCTTCTCGAAGGTTCGAGACTTCTTCGGCGGCGCGGTCCGTCCGTGAGGGCGGATCCGAACGGCCCGACGGCCTGTTATGCAACCGGCCGGCGTGGCTTGCGTACCCTAGGCGCCGTTACAGCTTGACTGTAAGACAGCGGCGTCGATAGCCTTTCATTCTCATTCGGCATCAAGGAATCCAGGACTTGCCGCCGCTCCGCCGTCCTACCGCGAAGGCTCCCGTCTCCCGGAGCGCGATTTTCGGGCCGCGGCGCGACCCCCTGGAGGACGAGGCGCGGTTCCTCCGCTCCTGGCTGGAACGCCCGCTCGTCACCGGCGCGGTGACGCCGTCCGGCAAGATGCTGGCCCGCACCATGGCGGCCTACGTCGATCCGCGTCGCGAGGGTCCGGTGGTTGAGCTCGGCCCCGGCACCGGTCCGGTAACCGAGGCGCTGATCCGGCGGGGCATCGCTCCTGAGCGGCTCATCCTGGTCGAGTTCAACCCCGATTTCTGCAAGCTCCTGAGCCGCCGCTTCCCCGGCGTAACGGTGATCCGAGGCGACGCCTACGACATGCGGGCGAGCCTGCGAGACGTGCTGACGCAGCCCGCTGCGGCCACGATCTCAAGCCTGCCGCTGTTCACCAAGCCCCTGGAGCAGCGGCTCGACTTGCTCAACACGGCCCACGACCTGATGCAGCCCGGGGCACCGTTCGTGCAGTTCACCTACGCGGTGGTTCCGCCGATCCCGGCCCGCTGCGAGGCCGGCAGCTATACGGCCGACCGTTCGAACAGGGTTTGGTTGAATCTGCCGCCGGCCCGCGTCTGGGTCTACCGCCGGCCCTGAGCTGAACACGGCCTGAGCGAGCAGCTCACTTTCACGTCAACTGCCGGGTGTCAGACCTGAGTCATAGCCGGTCGCGGTACCGCGACCAGCGTGGAGCAGGAGAACACTGATGTTCACCAAGACCGCACGCATCCGCTTGGCCGCCGCCCTGACAGTCGGGGGACTGGCCATCGCAACCCCCGCCATGGCCGCGCCCCTCGGGATCGATTCCGGATTGCGCGAAGGCGCCAAAGGTGTCGTGACCGTTCAGTACGGCTACGGGTCGCGTCATCATGGCTGGCGCGATCATGGCGGCTTCGGTCCGCGCCATCACCATCACGGCGGCTGGGGCCGCGGTCGTCATGACGGCTGGGGAGATCCGCGCGGCTTCGGTCCGCGCCACCATCACCACGGCGGCTGGGGCAACCGCCACGGCTACGGCCGTTGGTAAGTCAGCGCTGCGCCCTCTCGTAAAAATCGTGCCTTTCGCGGCACGGGGACTTTCCCTCCCCTTTTGCGGGGGAGGGAGGAACCCAAGGGCTGCTCGACGCGCCGTCCTATCCTGAAACTCGACCGCCGGCCTTCGACAGCAGGCCCTACAGCGCGATCTGCTGCCGGACCGCCACGACCGGGTTCGATGCTCCGCAGGTCGGCAGGCTCTCGACCGGGCCATGGACCGCCGAGGTCGTCGCCGACAGGTCGTGGTAGCAGACGCAGCCCTCGGCGAAGTAGTGGTGTACGAGCGCCCTGCGCGTCCGCCGGATATCGGCTCGGGCCGAGCCGCCGTGCAGCAGGTTCGCGTGCCAGAACAGCACGTCGCCCTTGTGGGCCGTGAAGTATTCCGGCCTGGCCCCGTGGTCCCGGATCTCGCGCTGGATCGCCGGCTCGTAATGCTCGACATAGGCGCCGTAGCCGCGCTGCTGAAAATCCTCCGGCGAGATGCCGACATCGTGGCTGAACAGGCACGGCAAGCGGTGGGTACCGGGATAGTAGACGAGCGGCCCCGACTCAGCGTGGATGTCCTCCATGGCGATCCAGCAGGCGGCGAGATAGCCGACCGGGTAGGTCGTCATGTGGATCGAGTCCGAGTGCTCGGCCTGCTGGCTGCCCTTGTGGGACGCGATGGTCTGGAACGGGATCGCGGGGCGGCCCAGCACCATGCTGCTGAAGTTGACCAGCACCGGATGATTCAGGAGTTGGCCGATCTCTTCGACCTTCAGGTGCGGATTGAGGTAGCGGCCGGGATGCGGATCGTCCTCGGCGGCCTTCTCGGGGGCGAGGGTCACATCGCCCCGGGCGATCGCCGCCTCGTAGGCGCCCCAGGCCTCGTCGATCGTCTCGGCATCGATGGCGCCGCGCAGGACGTAGTAGCCGTGCTCCTCCCAGGACCGGCAGATCTCGGCCTGCCGGGGGGTGATCTCCCGCCGCGCGACGCGCCGCGTGATGATCTCCTGCGCGTCCGGCTGGTCGAGCCACGGGCTGGGCCCGGATTCCGGAAAGTTCTCGGCCCGGAACACCTTGATGCACCCGATATCGACCGGGACGTCGGCATCGACCACGAAGGGGGCTGGCGGGGGCGACGCGTTAGGATCCCGTCCGGAATCTCGATTTGATCGCGTCAGCGCGCGAGCAAGGTCCGCGACACGGCGGAACGGTCGGGCCATCACATCCTCCGCCCAACGGGCAGTGCCGCCGCGTCCGCGGCGCGGGATCTGCGCGACGCGTGCGACTTGCCGCCGGACGTCGCTAAGCTTCGCGGCAATCGTGAGACCGGCAGCGCACACGCTCGCATAGGCTGCTGCTTCAGGGCGTGGCCGTCCCCGTACTCCGCACGGATCCGAGGATCGCCGGCCGTTCGGTGGGTGCCTCGCCCATCCGGTAGGCCGCGCGAAGGGCCGCCTCCGCCCGATCGGCGGCGGCCTCGTCGGCCGCGTGGACGATCCCGAGCAGCCCCCCGGAGGATCCCGGTTCGGCGAGATCCGTGAAGCCGACCCGGGGGTCAATGGTATCCTCGGGGCGGGTGCGTCCGCCGCCGAGCCCGATCACCGCCAAGCCGATATCCCGCGTGGCAATAGCCGCCACCGTCCCCGCCTCGTGGATCGGCCGCCGCACCGGCGCGGCGGGCAGGTGTCGTTCAGGCTCGTCGAGCAGGTCCGCCGGGCCGCCCAGCGCCGTGACCATCTCGGCAAAGATCTCGGCCGCCCGGCCTGAGGCCAGGACGACTTCGAGCCGCTCCGCGGCGCCGGCGGCGTGCCGTGCGAGGCCCCCGGCCACCAGCATCTCGGAGGCCAGCGCCAGCGTGACCGCATGGAAGCGTGGCTCCCGGCGCAGACCCTTCAGGTAGTCGATCGCGTACGCGACCTCGACGGCGTTGCCGGCGGCGCTGGCGAGCGGCGCATCCATGTCGGTGATGAGCGCCACCGTGCGCAGGCCCGCCCCCTCCGCCACCGTGACGATGCTCCCGGCCAGCGCCTCGGCCTCGGGCAGCGTCGCCATGAAGGCACCGGAGCCCTGCTTGACGTCCATCACCAGCCCGTCGAGCCCGGCGGCGAGTTTTTTCGACAGGATCGACGCGGTGATGAGGTCGAGCGACTCGACCGTGCCGGTGACGTCGCGGATCGCGTAGAGGCGCCGGTCGGCCGGGGCGAGATCCGCGGTCTGGCCGATGATCGCGCAGCCGACGCGGCGGACGACCTGCCGGAACGTGTCGAGCCCCGGGGTCGCGTCGTAGCTCGGGATGCTGCCGAGCTTGTCGAGCGTCCCGCCGGTATGGCCGAGGCCGCGTCCCGAGATCATCGGCACGTAGCCGCCGCAGGCCGCCACCATCGGGGCCAGCACCAGGCTCACCGTGTCGCCGATGCCGCCGGTGGAGTGCTTGTCGAGCACCGGGCCCGGCAGCGCCCAGCTCAGCACCGTGCCCGAATCCGCCATGGATCGGGTGAGCGCCACCCGCTCGGGCAGCGCGAGGCCGCGGAAGAACACCGCCATGGCGAAAGCCGCCGCCTGCCCCTCCCCCACGGTGCCGTCCGTGAGGCCCTGGATGAAGGCCCCGATCGCGTCCGGATCGAGCGGCAGGCCGTCGCGCTTGGCCCGGATGATCTCCTGCGGAAGCCGCATGTCAGAGGTCCCGAGCTTGAACCAGGGTGCCGTACAAGCTGCTCGCCCCGACCCGGAAAGTTTTCGGAGTCACCCAGCCGGATCCCATGATCTGGTCGGCGAGCGCGAGATAGGCCGCTGCGTCGGCGACGCTGCGCAGGCCGCCCGACACCTTCAAGCCGGCGGGGCGGCCGCTCGCACGAATCTCGGTCAGCATCAGTTCGGCGGCCTCCGGGGTGGCCGAGACCGCGCTCTTGCCCGTGGAGGTCTTCAGGAAATCGGCGCCCCCCTCCAGGGCGAGCCGGCTCGCCGCCCGGATCGTCTCCGGATCGCCGAGTTCGCCCGTCTCCAGGATCACCTTGAGGGTGGCGGTGCCGCAGATATCGCGCACCGCCTCGACCATGTCGCGGGCCAAAGCCGCATCGCCCCGCATCAGGGCGCGGTAGGGCAGGACGAGGTCGATCTCGTCCGCGCCGTCGCGCAGGGCCTCGGCGGTGTCGTCGGTGGCCCGGGCGCAATCGTCACCGCCTTCGGGGAAGTTGATCACTGTGGCGATCCGGATCCCGGTGCCGGCGAGCGCCCGCGCGCCTTGCGTGACGAAGCGCGGCCAGACGCAGATCGCCGCCACGGGGCCGGCCTTCGCGTCCCGGCATAGGACGTCGATCTTCGTTTCGGTGCAGGTCTCACCAAGATCGGTGAGATCGAGGAGCGGCAGCGCCCGGCGGGCGACCACACCGGTCTCGGGATCGGTCATGGCGTGTCTCCTACGGGCAGGCCGGCCACGAAGGCCCGGATCAGGCGACCGAGCGCCTCTGCGGCCCGGGCCGCCACCGCCTTCGTCTCCGCATGGTGCGGTGCCCCCCCGGCGATCCCGGCGGCGAGGTTGGTCACCACGGAGACCGCCGCCACCGGCAGGCCGAGGAACCGGGCCAGGATGACCTCGGGCACCGTCGACATGCCGACAAGGTCGGCCCCCAGGATGCCGGCCATCCGGACCTCGGCGGGCGTCTCGAAGCTCGGGCCGGAGAACCACGCATAGACCCCCTCCTCCAGCGGGACGCCGCAGGCGCTGGCCGCCGCGTGAAGCCGCGCGCGCAGGTTGGGATCGTAGGCGTCGGTCATCGGCACGAAGCGGGCGTCGGTCGTCTCGCCGATCAGGGGGTTGAGGCCGGACAGGTTGATGTGGTCGGCAAGCAGGACGAGGCTGCCGGGGCCGACCGCCGGCCGCAGCGACCCGGAGGCGTTGGTGAGCAGCAGCCGCCGGGCCCCGAGTTGCCGGGCGCAAGCGAGCGGCAGGCGCATCACCGCCGGGTCGCCCCGCTCGTAGGCGTGCGCCCGTCCCTCGAAGACCAGGACGGGCCGCCCCGCCAGGGATCCGCGGTGCAATCGCCCGGCATGGCCGCTGACTCCCGCTCCCGGGAAGCCGGGAATCGCCGCGTAGGCAAGGGAGACGGCATCCTCCAGGCTCCCCGCAATCCCGCCGAGGCCGGTGCCGGTCACGAGGGCACAGGCGTAGTCCCCCACGAAGCCGGCAGCGTGCAGCGCGTCGAGGGCGGCCGCCTCACTCACCGAGCGTCTCTGGTCCGAAGGATTCCGGCAGCAGCTCGGCGAGCGTGAAGGTTCTGGCGATGCCGCCAGGCGTGGCGGCGTGGATCGGCGTGTCCGGCCTGGCGAATTCACGGATGCGCTGGCGGCAGGCGCCGCAGGGCGTCACCAACCCCGCGCCGTCCCCACAGACGAGGATCTCCGCGATGCGCAGCCCGCCGCTGGCCACCATGGCGGCGATCGCGCCGGCCTCCGCGCAGGTGCCGACCGGATAGGCGGCGTTCTCGACGTTGCAGCCGGCATGGATGGTGCCGTGCTCGTCCCGAAGCGCAGCCCCGACGCGGAAGCGGGAATAGGGCGCATGCGCCCGCTCACGGACCGCCCGGGCGGCCGCCAGCAGGGCCGCCCCGTCGTCCACTGCCCGTACCGAATCCGCAGCCTGCATGGCCGATCTTTGGCACCGGCCGGGGCGGAATGTCGAGGGTCATGGCGGGTCGGGATCCGGCATCGCGGTGGGTGCTTGTCCCAGACTGTGGGGGGCCATGGATCCACGATACGTGCAGTATCCTGTACGGACGCGGGCAGGCGGAAGAGTCAGGTCGGTTACACCGAGTTCCGTGCCCACCTCGCCACGTATCTCGATCGTGTCGAGGTGGATCGGGCGGAGCTTGTCGTGACCCGGCAGAACCGACCAGACATTGTGGTTCGGCCGCGGGCCGAGCTGAACAGCATCCACGAGACGTCGCACCTGCTTTCGACCCCAGCGAACGCCAAGCGTCTCCGCGACAGTGTCGCCCAACTTGATGCCGAGGCCGGTACCGCGCATGACCTCATCGAGCCGTGAAGCTCGTCTGGTCGGCGGACGCTTGGCAGGACTACCGGCACTGGCACGCGACCGACCGGGACACGCTCGTCCCGTCCGCATCACTGACCTGATCAAGGCCAGCATGCGCACGTCGTACGCGGGCATCGGGACGATCGAGCCTCCGAGAGGCGATCTCGAAGGGTGGTGGTCGCGCTGGATCACGCGGGACCACCGGCTCGTCTACGGCGTGACGGGCGTCGGGGACGACCAGATCCTCGAGATCGCCCCGGGTCGCTGGCCCGTCGACAGCTGAGGCGGCCTTTTCAGCGCGCCGCCGGCCCCGCGCCGAGGAGCCCCGCCACCCGCCGGAGCGCAGCGTCGTCCCGTGGGCCGATCAGCGCGTAGGCGGTCTCGCCTGCGTTCCAGGAAACGATATCGCCGTCCTCGGAGCCGGTGAGCGTTGCGGGGCCGCCGCGAATGCCGCGAGTGGCGAACAGCGATGCCTCGCCATAGTCCCCAGCCTCCAGCGCGAGCTCGATGCCGGTGTCGTGCCGGGCCGGGAAGATCTGGATGTCGCGCACCCGCCAGCCGTCCGGCAGCGCCGGCAGGTCGATGCCCGTCACCGAGCGCAGGCGCGCCCGGTCGTAGACCGGCCCGTCAGCCTGACCGCTGACGCTCTTGCGCAGCTGCGCCACGGCCCGGGCCTGCCGGGCATCGGCGATCAGCGCCGGATCCGGCGTCGCCGCCAGGGTGTCGGGCACGCCGAAGCGGCCGATCTCGTCATGGGCGAGCCAACCCGCGCCGACCAGCACCGCGATAGCGGCGGCCCGCTTAAGGCGGGAGGCGACGCGGCGCCAGCGCATGTTCCGGTCGAAGCGGCGGGCGAGCGCGACGGTGCGGTCGGGCCCGGGGCCTGGAACTCGCTCGAAACAAGCCCGCAGGGCATCGCGATCGTGCATCTCGGCCATCACCCGGGCGGCGGCCGCGGGATCGGCCGCCAGATGGGCCTCGACATCCAGACGGCGCATCGGCTCGATCTGCCCGTCGACGAAGGCGATGAGATCGTCGTCTGTGATCGGATCAATCATCGTGAAGTCCTCGGTGCCAGCGTGCCCCGGATCGCGCCGCCGTTCAACGGCGGTGGCCCCGGGCCTGTGTTACCGCATGGCGGAGTGGGAAAACCGGATGAAGCGTTCCCGCACCATGCCGCAGCGCGATCCGCCGGTCGCTGTCGTCAGTCCGCGCCGGCGCCGGGGACTGACCGATATTCTGACCCGGTTCCTAGTTCTCTCCGGCCGCACGCCGGAAAGGCCAGGCGGACCGGCCCGGCGGCGTGTCGGACACGACGAGCCGGAGGGTCGAGGGTGCCCCGCGCCCCTTGTCGGGTGTCCGGTCGGCGGCCCTGCTCTCGGCCTCCGCCCCGGAGGTCCGGTCCGTCCGCGCGCCCTCCTCGAAGGCCCGCAGGGCAGCCCGGCCGCGGCCAAGGCGGGACATCAGCGTCCCGATCGGAATGCCGAGGACCGTCGCCGCATCGGCGTAGGCCATGCCCTCCAGGGTCACGAGGTGCAGGGCGGCGCGCTGCTCCTCGGGCAGCGTGAGGAACGCCTTCCGGATCTGGGCGAGACGGACCTGCCCCTCCTGGGCGGGGGGCGCCATGTCCTCGGCCATCCGCACCAGAGTGTCGGCGTGGCGCGCCTCCACCTGCCGGCGGCGCTGCTCGTCGATGAAGGCGTTGTGCAGCACCGTCATCATCCAGGTGCGCAGATTGGTGTTCGGCCGGAGCGCGCCCTGCATCTCCAGGGCGCGCACCAGCGTGTCGTGCACGAGGTCGTCGGCCCGCAACGCGTCGCGGGTGAGGGACCGGGCGTAGCGCCGCAGGGGCACCAGCAGGTCGAGGAGGTCAGCGCGCTTCTGCTTGTCTGAGGCCATGGAGCGTCAACGCGGGGGCCCGGCGCTTTAATCCCGAGGGCCTGTGTTGCGGTGTTCAGGCCTGGTCGAGGGTGGCCGCGATTCGCGAAATCACACGCGGGTCGGTGGGTTCGACCTGCGTGGCGAAAGCCGCCGCGAGCGTGCCGTCCCGGGCGATCAAGTACTTGTGGAAGTTCCAGCGCGGCGTCTCGGCCGGGCGCTCGGCGGCCGCCCACCGGTAGAACGGATGCGCCGCCGGCATCTTCACGTGAGTCTTGGCCGTGAGCGGGAAGGTGACGCCGTGATTCTTCCGGGCGGCCTCCGCGATGGCCGGACCGTCCAGCGGCTCCTGATTGCCGAAATCCGGCGAGGGCACACCGAGAACCGTGAGACCCCGGTCGCCGAACCGCGTCCATAGCGTTTGAAGCCCGGCGAGCTGCCCGGCATAGCCGCAGGCCGTCGCGGTGTTGACCACGAGGATCGGTTTTCCCGCGTAGGCCGACAGCGGCATCGGGCCGCCCTCCGGCGTCTCGAAGGCGAAGTCGGTGGCCCGTGTCGCCTCGGCGGCGCGGGCACCGCCGGCCAAGCCGGCGCCGATCAGGATCAGGGCCTCGCGGCGCAGCAGCGTCATGGCGGCAACCTCGCTCCGCTCGGGGGGGCTCCCCAGTGCTCCCCGAGCGAACGTATGATACGCGATTCCGGTCCGCGTTTCGAGCGCCGGAACGGCAGCGTCGTCGCAGGCATGACGGCGGCCATCCCGACAGACTGCGTGGATCGGTCAGGCCGCCCGGACCGTATCGAGGAAGGTACGGACTTCCGTGTCGAGCTGTCGCGCCTGAACCGAGAGGTCCGAAGCCGAGTCGCGCACGTGCGCGGCAGCCTCCCCCGCCCTGTTCGCCGCCCGGGCGACGCGCGCGATGGTGCGGGTCACCGCGCCGGTGCCTGTCGCCGCATGCCCGACATTCCAGACGATCTCCTGGGTCGCCGCCCCCTGCTGCTCGATCGCGGCGGCGATACCGCTGGCCAGTCCGTTGATCTCGCTGATCCGCGTGACGATGACGGTGATCGCCCCGGAGGCGTCCCCGGTCCAAGACCGGATCTCCGCGATCTGCCGGGCCACCTCCTCGGTGGCCTTGGCGGTCTGGGCCGCGAGTTCCTTCACCTCGGAGGCCACCACGGCGAAGCCGCGCCCCGCTTCGCCCGCGCGGGCCGCCTCGATCGTGGCGTTGAGCGCCAGCAGGTTGGTCTGGCCGGCGATGCCCGCGATGAGGCCGACCACGTCGCCGATCCGCACCGCGCTGGCCTGCAGGTTCTGCATCAGCTCCGACGATCGCCCGGCCTCGGTGACGGCCGTGTTGGCGACATCCGTCGATGTCTGCACCTGACGGCCGATCTCGCCGATCGTCGCGCCCAGTTCCTCGGCGGCCGCCGCCACCGTGCCGACATTCGCGGCGGCCTGCTCGGCCTCGGTGGCCACCGCGTTCGACTGGTCCGCCGTCTCGGCCGCGGCCGTGCTCATGCTCTCAGCGGTGCCCTGCAGCTCGGTCGCCGCGGCGGCGACGGCGCGCACCACGCCGCCGACCGCCGCCTCGAAGCTCTCGGCCATCCCGTGCATCGCGGCCCTGCGCTGCGCATCCAGCGCCGCCCGCGCCTGGATCGCCTCCGCCTCCAGGGTCTTGGCGCACACGAGGCCATCCCGGAAGACCTGCACGGCCTCGGCCATGGGTCCGATCTCGTCGCCCCGGCCCACCCCGGGCACCGCGACCGCGAGATCGTCCGCGGCGAGCTTGCGCATGGTTACCGTGATGGCGCGGATCGGCCTCGCGATGCCGAGTTGGAGGAGCACCAGTCCGATCAGCGCGATGGTCGCCGCCAGCCCGAGACCCCCGAGGCTGGCGACGCGCGATGCGGCAATCGCCGCGCCCGACGCGGCCTCGCGTTCCTGCATCAGGGCCCGCTCGGTCTGCGCGATCTCGGCGATCTTGGCGCGGATGCGGTCCATGATCGCCATGCCGGTCCCCGCGCTGGCAATCTGCCGGGCCTCATCCCGGGTCGCGGCATCGCCCATGAGCGCGATCTCGCGGTCCGCGATCTCACGGCCCCAGCGCTCGGCCAAGCTCTTCAGCTCCGAGACCCGCTCCTGCTGCATGGGATTGTCGATGGTCAGCCGCCGAACCTCCGTCCACGCGCGTAAGAACGTCTGCCGTCCGGCCGTCTCGGGTTCGAGGAACCGCTTGTTCCCGGAAATCACGTAGCCGCGCAGGCCGGCTTCGCGATCGACCATCGCCGTATTCATTTGCTCGACCTCGACGAGCAGCGCGTGCGTGTGCGCATTCCACCGCTCGGCCTCCTCGATGCGGCCGATATTCGTGAGCGAGATCGTCGTAACGGCGACCATGACAGCAAGAATTGCTCCCATGACGAACGCAATCTTGAGGCTGATTCTGACCTTTATCATACGAAATGGCATGCCTCAGCCTCCCAGCCACGGGTCTCTATGATCGTCCGGGCAAAGAATCGGACTTATGAAGCATACGAATCGTACATGAATGTATTATTTATTGTTCGTTGTGATGCAGAACGTCTTTATTAGACCTGCAATCGTCGTTCAATCCCGCTTAAGCAGTAATTCTCGGTTACAGGTAAGATTGTCATCGAAGATCATGACCGGATTTCGGCCCATCGCCTCAACTGCGCCGCCGGAGCGCCCTACTGATACGCCTCTTGCAGATCGATCGTGCAATCCCGGCCGACCGCCTCGTAATTCTCCGTCAGCCACGCCTGCGCGGCGGCGCGGCCCTTGTCGCGCAGGCGCTTGAACACGGTCCAGCGGGCGTCGAGCTTGGAGGCGGCGTTGTAATCCTCCAGGGCGTCGGTGCCGTCGATCCGGTGCACCAGGACCCGGCGGTACTGCCCCTGGCCGAGGGTCCCCTCCTCGATCAGCCCGTCGAGGAAGTCGATCGCCCGCAATTCCCGCATCAGGTTGGCGTTGAAGGTGATCTCGTTCAGCCGGTCGCGGATTTCGCTCTCCGTCCGCGGGGTCTCGCGCCGCTCCACGGGGTTGATCTGTACGAGGAGGATATCGCGCGTCTGGGCCCCGCGGTGGAGCGGGTAGAGCGGCGGGTTTCCGAGATAGCCGCCATCCCAATACGGCACGCCGTCGATCTCCACTGCCTGGAAGACGGTGGGCAGGCAGGCCGAGGCCATCAGGTGATCGACGGTCAGGCGCTCGCGCTCGAACACGGCCAGCTTGCCGGTCCAGACATTGGTGGCCGAGACGAACAGGCCGGCCGTGTCGGCCTCCCGCAGGCGCTCGAAATCCACCTGATCGGCGAGCGCCTTGCGCAGCGGGTTGATGTTGAGTGGGTTCGACACGTAGGGGCTGGGCGAGAACGCCTTGGCCCAGAACTCGGCGACCGGATTGCCCTTCCACAGGCTGAACAGCCCGCTGACGAAGTTGCGCTGGGCCGGGCCGAGGTCACCATCGAGGCTGACCTCCCGCCAGAACCGCTCCAGCCCCTCGCGGGCGCCGTCCGGGCCGCCTTTGAGCCAGCCATCGACCAGCACGACGGCGTTCATCGCGCCCGCGCTCGCCCCGGTCACCGCCTCGAAGCCGAGACGTCCATCCTCGATCAGCGCGTCGAGCACACCCCAGGTGAAGGCCCCGTGCGCGCCGCCGCCCTGGAGGGCCAGGGCCACCGGCTTCTCGGCGTTCGGCCCGGCCAGCATGTGGTTCGGGCTCTGAGCGGGCAGCGCGTCGATCGCGTCCGAGACGGGGGTCTCGGGCACCGCGGTGACGGGATTGTGCGGCTCGGCGCCGCCGTGTTGCTCGCTCATGTCGGCCTCCTGACGTGCCATGAGAGATGGGATGCTGCGCTGCAACATCAACGATGCGCCAGGGTTGCGCGCCCCAGGGAGCCGGCGCGCGGCCGTGAGCGAATCGGCAACAGCGCCGGACGAAAACGCGTTTGCGGCCGTGGTGGGGCCTTGAGCGGGCGCAGGAAACTCGACATCCGCGCCCGGATACGACATGACAGCGGCGATGCTGTCTTGCGCGATGCTGTCCTGCGCGGCGCCGGCTTGACGCGGCACCGGGTCATCCGCAGCTAACCCGCGGCAGCCCCGAAGTTCCGGCGAGGCGTGTCCCCGGGGACCGGCCCGGCAGCCATCAAGGCTCCGGCACCCCGCGAGGCGCGCACGCGAAGGTCCGCGATGGAAGTCATGGAAGCCACCCGTTCCAAGAACCCTGCCGAGAACCTTGCCGAGGCCCCGCTGTCCTATGGCGGCCCGGAGATCGCCGGCCCCACGCCACGGCACCGCACGGTCGGCGTCACGGTCGGCGAGGGCGAAGGGGCAGTCACGGTCGGCGGCGGGGCGCCGATCGTCGTTCAGTCGATGACCAACACCGACACGGCCGACATCGACGCCACGGTGGCGCAGGTCGCCCAGCTCGCCCGGGTCGGCTCGGAGCTGGTCCGCATCACGGTCGATCGCGACGAGGCCGCCGCCGCGGTGCCGAAGATCCGCGAGCGCCTCGACCGGATCGGCGTCCACGTGCCGCTGGTCGGCGACTTCCACTATATTGGGCACAAGCTGCTCGCCGACCATCCGGCCTGCGCCGAGGCATTGGCCAAGTACCGGATCAATCCCGGCAACGTCGGCTTCAAGGACAAGAAGGACACGCAGTTCTCGTCGATCATCGAGCAGGCGATCAAGCACAACAAGACCGTGCGGATCGGCGCCAACTGGGGCTCCCTCGACGGCGAATTGCTCACCCACCTGATGGACGAGAACGCCAAGCTGCCGCGACCGATCGATGCCCGCGCGGTGATGCGCGAAGCGATGGTGCGCTCGGCAATCGGCTCGGCCGACCGGGCCGTGGAACTCGGCCTGCCGCAGAACAAGATCATCCTCTCGGCCAAAGTCTCTGCGGTGCAGGATCTGATCGCCGTCTACCGCGAGGTGGCGCGCCGCTCGGACTACGCGATCCATCTTGGCCTGACCGAGGCCGGCATGGGCTCGAAGGGCTTGGTCGCCGCCTCGGCCGCCATCGGCGTTCTCCTGCAGGAGGGGATCGGCGACACGATCCGCTACTCGCTGACGCCCGAGCCCGGCGGCGACCGGAGCGTCGAGGTGAAGGCCAGCCAGGAACTCCTGCAGACCATGGGGTTCCGCACCTTCGTGCCGATGGTGGCGGCCTGCCCGGGCTGCGGCCGCACGACGTCGACCACCTTCCAGGAGTTGGCCCGCGATATCCAGAACTGGCTGATCACCTCCATGCCGGAATGGAAGAAGACCTATCCGGGCGTCGAGGGGCTGAACGTCGCCGTGATGGGCTGCATCGTCAACGGCCCGGGCGAATCGAAGCACGCCGATATCGGCATCTCGCTCCCCGGCACCGGCGAGACCCCGACCGCCCCGGTCTTCATCGATGGCAAGAAGGCGATGACTCTGCGCGGCGCGACGCTGGCCAAGGATTTCGAGACGGTGGTGATCGACTACATCCAGCGCCGATTCGGCCAGCAAGGCGGCGGGACACGCACCGCGGCCGAGTGAGAGCGGCCGGCAGAGACCCGCGCACCCCCTCCCCCCTCTGTGGGGGCGGGAAACCGCCCATCACGGCCTTACCCTGCCGAGACCCTGCCCCCCACCCTTCGCAACGCAACACGGTTTCCGCCCGCACGCGGCCGTGGTAGCAACGCGCCACGATCCCGTGAGCGGTCGGCCCGGTGGCCGGCCCGCGCGGTTCGGCGGAGTCTTCGCGTTTGCCGCATGGCCCCGACGGGCCCCCTGAGCCGAATCGCGAAACGCCGGCCACGCCCGAGCCTCCGACAATCCGCATGAGCCAGACCTTCGCACCCGGCGTAGACGCCCAGCCCGTGCCCGCGGCCGCGGACACCGCGGCATCCGGCGGTCCTGATGTCGGGCAGGGACCGGCCCCCGCCGGCTCCCTCGATTCCCCCGAGAAGGCCGAGACTCGCCACGGCCATGCCGGGTTCTGGACCCTGCTGGTCGGCTCGGTCGGCGTCGTCTACGGCGATATCGGCACCAGCCCGCTCTACGCGTTCCGCGAGGCGCTGGTCCCGGCCCGGACCGACGGCATCCTGCTGCCCGAGGAGGTGATCGGAACCGTGTCGCTGATCCTCTGGGCGCTGTTCATGATCGTGACCGTGAAATACGTCGCGATCCTGCTGCGCATGGACAACAACGGCGAGGGCGGCATCCTCTCGCTGATGGCGCTGGCCCGCAAGGCGCTCGGCGGCTCGCGCATCGTGTTCATGCTGGGGCTGCTCGGCGCCTCGCTGTTCTACGGCGACGCGGTGATCACCCCGGCGATCTCGGTGCTCTCGGCCGTGGAGGGGCTGAAGCTCGTCACCCCGGCCCTGAACGACTACGTGCTGCCGATTACGGTGACGATCATCGTCATCCTGTTCCTCGTGCAGAATCGCGGTACCGCCAAGGTCGCGGCCTTCTTCGGACCGATGACCGTGGTGTGGTTCGTCGCCATGGCGCTCGCGGCCCTGCCGCATATCGGCCTGCACCCGGAGGTGTTCCGGGCGGTCAACCCCTGGTACGCGGTGCATTACCTGCTCGGCCACGGCAGCGGGGCGCTGGTGGCGCTCGGAGCAGTGTTCCTGGCGGTCACCGGCGCCGAGGCGCTGTTCGCCGATCTTGGGCATTTCGGTCGCAAGCCGATCCAAGTGGCCTGGGTCTGCCTCGTCTTTCCGGCGCTCGCCCTGAACTATCTCGGGCAGGCGGCCCTGGTGCTGGAAAAACCCGACACCGCCGATCCGTTCTTCCAGCTCGTCCCGGCCTGGGGCCTGCTGCCGATGGTGGTACTGGCGACGCTGGCCACAGTCGTGGCAAGCCAAGCGGTCATCACCGGGGCCTTCTCGCTGTCCCGGCAGGCGATCCAGCTCGGCCTGCTGCCGCGGCTTGAGATCCGCCACACCTCCGAATCGCATGCCGGCCAGATCTACCTGCCGCAGATCAACGGGCTGCTGATGGTCGGAGTCGTGCTGCTGGCGGTTCTGTTCAAGACCTCCTCGTCGCTGGCCTCGGCTTACGGCATCGCGGTGACCGGCACGATGCTGCTCACCGCCTCCATGACCTTCCTGGTGATCTGGCGGATGTGGGGCTGGTCGCCGGTGGCGGCCGCCGCCGTGATGCTGCCCTTCATCATCCTCGAATTCCTGTTCCTGCTCTCCAACCTGATCAAGGTGGTGGAGGGGGGCTACGTGCCGCTGCTGCTGGCCGGCGGCCTCGTCATCCTGATGTGGACCTGGGTGCGCGGGGTCACGATCCTGTTCAACAAGACCCGAAAGACCGACGTGCCGCTGGTGGAACTGGTCGGCATGCTGGAGAAGAGCCCGCCCCACCACGTGCGCGGCACCGCGGTGTTCCTGACCAGCGATCCCGAGATCGCCCCGGCCGCGCTCCTGCACAACCTCAAGCACAACAAGGTGCTGCACGAGAAGAACGTGATCCTCACCGTCGAGACGGTGGACACGCCCCGCTCCAACCAGGCTGACAAGGTGCGGATCGAGCCGGTGGGGCCGCATTTCTATAAGGTCGTGATGAAGTTCGGCTACATGGAGACGCCGAACATCCCGAAGACGCTGGTGCTGCTGCGCCGCCAGGGCTTCAAGTTCGACATCATGGCGACCTCGTTCTTCCTGTCCCGCCGCTCGATCCGGCCGGCGGCGCATTCCGGCATGCCGCTCTGGCAGGACCGGATTTTCATTACCCTCGCCAAGAACGCCAACGACGCCACGGACTTCTTCCAGATCCCCACGGGGCGGGTGGTCGAGGTTGGAACGCAGGTGACGGTGTGAGGCTCGCGCCGCTATGGTCATCGGCACCCGCGTCCTGACGATCCGGAGCCCGGATGCGGATATTCCGGTTCCGGTCCAGCTTTGCGCGCCGGAATATGCGGATGAGCACTGGATCCGCCGCTACACGATCGCTTGGCCCGAGCATCCGCGGGACAGCTTCGGAGCCGGCGTCGATGCGTTGCAGGCGCTTCATCTGACGATGCAGAAGATCGGCATCGACCTCTACAGCAGCGCGGCCCACAAGGCCGGAACTCTAATGTGGGATAAGTTTGGCGACGGATACGGCTTTCCCATCCCGAAGAACGGCCGCGATCTGCTGATCGGCATGGACAAGATCTTCGAGGGCTGATGCAGGTGGGGGTGGGGCCAGCAGCTGGTGTAGATCCGCGCGAGCAGTTATCTACACCAGGCATCGAGGGCGTACCCACATGCCAATCAACGTCAACAATCCCGAAGCCGACGCGCTGACGCGCCGGTTCGCCGCCATTGCGGGAGTCGGTATCACCGAGGCGATCGTCATCGCCATGCGGGAGGCGATCGAGCGCAGGCACCGGGCGGAGACGCCGCGGGAGACCGCGGCCCGGTTGCGCGCGCAGCATGGGATCACGCTCGGCGAGACCGCCCGGAAACCTCTGCCGCGGGAGGTCTACGACGCCATGTGGGAAAGCCGCTGATGTTCGTGGATGCGTCCGCGATCGTCGCCCTACTGGGGGACGAGCCGGAGGCCGACCGGATTTCCGCAGCGCTCGCTTCGGCCAGCCATTGCAGAACCTCGCCTGTTGCGGTTCTCGAAACGGTGCTGGCGCTCGCGCGGCCCGACAAATTCGACATGACGGTCGAGGCAGTCGGACCGATCGTCCTCGAATTTCTAGACGCCAGGGGCATCGAGATCTGTGATCTCCCGCCCGCCAGCGAGACGACGGCGCTCGCCTTATCGGCCGCGCACCGATACCGGGCCGGCCGCCACGGACTCAATCTCGGCGATTGCCTCCACTATGCTGCGACGCGGTTCCTTGGCGTGCCGATCCTCGCCACGGCCGACGAATTTCGCAGGACGGATCTGGAGACCGTCCCGTAAAGACGTCAGCTTTCGAGAGCGGCGTTGATCACCAGAGGGGTGGATCTGCGATCCGAACGCCCGCCTTGCGCCGTGGCGATCGTCTCCGCGTGATCCAACGATGTGCGTCGCCGCACGCGACATACCCTGAGTGCAGCCCCCCGGGGATGAGGCGGCCGCCCTCTACGTTGCGCCCGACCAAGGGCCTGCTTTAGAATATTTATTATTCTGAGCTTGAGCGCGGACCCGGCGGCGACCCCGCATCGGTCAGCGTTAGCCGGCAAAACCGGTATCGGCCCCAGGCCCGGCTCGGACCCGACTGAACGCCGCTCCGGCGCCGCCAGACAGGACGCAACGATGATCAAACTCACCGTGAACGGGGCTGCGCGCAGCTTCGACGGCGACCCCGACATGCCGCTGCTGTGGTACCTGCGGGACGAGCTCCAGCTCACCGGCACCAAGTTCGGCTGCGGCGTCTCGCTCTGCGGGGCCTGCACGATCCATCTCGGCGGCGCGGCGACCCGCGCCTGCATCACACCGGTCTCGGCGGCCGAGGGCCAGGAGATCGTGACCATCGAGGGACTGTCGCCGGACGGCAACCACCCGGTGCAGGCGGCGTGGCGCGACCTGAACGTCGCGCAGTGCGGCTTCTGCCAGTGCGGCCAGATCATGCAGGCCGCCGCCCTCCTGAAGGATACGCCGAAGCCCTCCGATCAGGACATCGACGATACGATGAGCGGCAACATCTGCCGCTGCGGCACCTACCCGCGCATCCGCGCCGCGATCCACCAGGCCGCCGGCCAGACGGCGCCCGCCACCAAGGGAGAGCGCCTGTGATTCACGACGCGAAGCTGAGCGCCGAACTCGCCACCGGCACCAAGCCGGCCCTCGACAACGTCAGTCGCCGCGGCATCCTCGGCGGCGCCGGCGCCCTCGTGCTGGCCCTGTCGCTGCGCCCCGCCCGGGCCGACGAGACCCAGACCGAGGAGCAGAAGGCCCAAAAGTTCGGCGCCGACGGCATGCCGCATGGCTGGCGCGACGATCCGAAAGTCTTCGTCGCGATCGCGCCGGACGGCACCGTCACGGTGACCAACCACCGCTCCGATATGGGCCAGGGCATCCGCACCTCGGTGGCCTTCACGGTCGCCGACGAGCTGGAGGCCGACTGGGCGAAGGTGAAGGTGGTCCAGGCCTGGGGCGACGAGACCCGCTTCGGCAACCAGGACACCGACGGCTCGCGCTCGACCCGCCACTTCTTCCAGCATTTCCGCCACGCCGGCGCCGCCGCGCGGCTGATGCTGATCCAGGCCGCGGCCAAGCAATGGGGCGTGCCGGCCTCCGAGGTGACGGCGGTCAACCACACCCTGACCCACGCCAAGTCGGGTCGCACCCTCGGCTACGGCGCGGTGGCGCAGGCAGCCGCCGAGCTTCCGGTTCCGACCGACGTGACGCTGAAGGACCCCAAGGACTTCCGCTATATCGGCACCGGCAAGGTCGGGCTGATCGACAACTTCGACATCACCACCGGCAAGGCGATCTACGGCCTCGACACCAAGCTCGACGGGATGCTGTACGCGGTCGTCGCGCGCCCGGCCGTCTACGGCGGGACGGTGAAGTCCTTCGATGATTCCGAGGCCAAGAAGGTCCCGGGCGTCGTGAAGATCTTCAAGATCGACGCCACCCCGATTCCCACGGAGTTCATGCCGCTCGGCGGCGTCGCCGTGGTGGCCAAGAACACGTGGTCTGCCATGAAGGCGCGCGACGCCCTCAAGATCACCTGGGACGACGGCCCGAACGCGGGCTACGACACCGACGTGTTCCGCAAGGAGCTGGAAGCCGCCGCGCGCAAGCCCGGCAAGGTCGTGCGCACGCAGGGCGACGTCGAGGGCGCGATGGCGAAGGCCAAGACGAAGGTCCAGGCCGAGTACTTCGTGCCCCATCTCGCTCAGGCGCCGATGGAGCCCCCGGCGGCGGTCGCCCGGGTGAAGGACGGGTTCTGCGAGGCCTGGGCCTGCGTCCAGGGCCCGCAGGCGGCCAACGACCGCCTGATGAAGGCGCTCAAGCTGCCCGACGACAAGGTCAAGGTGAACGTCACGCTGCTCGGCGGCGGGTTCGGGCGCAAGTCCAAGCCCGACTACGTGGTCGAGGCGGCGCTCTGCTCGCAGGCGGTTGGCGGCGCGCCGGTGAAGCTCGCCTGGACCCGCGAGGACGACCTCCACCACGGCTTCTACCACACGATCTCGGTGGAGCATCTGGAGGCCGGCCTCGACGACAAGGGCATGCCGGTGGCGTGGCTGCACCGCTCGGTGGCGCCGACGATCGGCTCGATCTTCGCGCCCGATCCGAAGCACGAACTGCCGTTCGAACTCGGGATGGGGCTGGTCAACACCCCGCTGAACATCCCGAACATGCGGCTGGAGAACCCCGAGGCCGCCGCCCATGTCCGGGTCGGCTGGTTCCGCTCGGTGTCGAACATCCCGCACGCCTTCGCGATCCAGTCCTTCGTGTCGGAGCTGGCGCATGCCGCCGGCCGCGAGCCGAAGGCGTACCTGCTCGAACTCCTCGGCCCCGATCGGAAGATCGACCCGACCGAGATCGGCGATGTCTGGAACTACGGCGAGGACCCGAAGCGCTACCCGATCGACACCGGCCGCCTGCGCGGCGTGATCGAGGCAGCTGCCAAGGGCGCGGGCTGGGGGCGTGAGATGCCCAAGGGCCGTGGCCTCGGCATCGCCGGCCATTACAGCTTCGTCACCTACACGGCGGTGGCGGCCGAGGTGGAGGTCGACGACAAGGGCCAGTTGAAGGTGCACGCGATCGACATCGCGGTCGATTGCGGGCCGCAGGTCAACCCGGAGCGCATCCGTTCGCAGATGGAGGGCGCGGTGGTCATGGGGATGGGGCTCGCCCTCACCTCCGAGATCACCTTCAAGCAGGGCCGGGCGGTGCAGAACAACTTCGACGGCTACGAGATCACCCGGATCGACGCCGCACCGAAGGTGATCCGCGTGCACCTCGTGTCGACCGGCGCCTATGACGGTCCGCTCGGCGGTGTCGGCGAGCCCGGCGTGCCGCCGGTCGCACCGGCCATCGCCAATGCGATCTTCGCGGCCACGGGCCGGCGGGTCCGGCAATTGCCGATCCGCGATCAGCTGAGCGCCTGAACCCTCGCAGGTCGCGAGACGTTGGGGCCGTGGGGGAACCCGCGGCCCCTTCTTTTTTGGAAAGCACCCGACTCGATGATGCGTCCCGCCGCCATTACGGCCTGCCTAACCCTGTTCCTCACGGCCCCAGCCCTGGCCTCGCCCTGCGGTGACCGGATCGAGGGCGTCTCCAAGCGGGTGCAGGCCGAGCTGACCCAGTCGATCTCCGCCTCGACCAGCGGCCAGGGCAACGCCGCCAAGCGCGGCGGCGAGGGCGTGACCGGCACGGAGGGTCAGCGGGCGAACGAATCCCCCGAGGCCCCGCCGGAGAAGTCGGCCCAGGCCGGCCAGGGGGCAGATGCCGCCCAGCAGGCGAAGGTTGCCCTCGAGGAGGCCCGCACGGCGGATTCGAAGGGCGACGCGGCGGGCTGCGATGCGGCCGTTTCGCGGGCCGAGCAGCAGCTCAAGAAGGCGCCCTGACCCAAAATCAGGGTTTCAAAAGGCCCGGGACCTTTTGCGGGTGCAGAGCAGAGTCCTGCGATGGAGCTTCGCCCGATACGCCGGGGTTCTGCCTCGGCAACCCGCCAAAGGGCTAGCCCTTTGGAAACCCCGTGCCGCCGGCCCTCACGGGACCGGACGGTCCCGCGGGATCGTCAGGGCATGTTTTTCCGGAGTTTGAATCCGGTCTTTGAGAAACGTGGGGTACCGGTACTCCCGGGATCGGGACGGATCCAGCTCCGGCGGCGCGCCCGCTCATCTCGGAGGAATCGTCCCGTGTGTATCCCGCGTGCGGGATACGGGAGCGGCCGCACCGCTCCCAGCAGCCTCAGGCCGCTTTGGCCGCCAGGGCGTGGCGGTGGCCGCTGAGGCCGGCGCAGAGATCGTCGATCTCCGTCAGGTTCAGGGCCTCGCCGGAATGGACTGCGATCGTGTCGATCAGGTGGTCCTGACGTGGGTCGAAGGGATGTCCCTGCATCCGGTAGAATTGATAATAGCGCAAAGCCGCCAGAACGGTGTCACGCTCGCGGTCGGTTACGGTGAAGTGCTGCATGGGTCGTGGCTTCCCCTTGTGGCTTCAACGAACGCTCGGGAGGGCCGCGACGCCGAGCCCAAGCTTGACCGTTGTAACCGCTAGGCAACTATCCGAACAGTTCTTGACAGCGCGCAACGACGTGATTCGAGTGAATTAGGATATCGATCCTGGGCGATGGCAAGGCCCTTTAGGCCGAAATGCACAGCCTTTACAGGGCTTTGCCAGCTCAGATTCGGTCACAGGCCCAGATCGGCCAAGTAGCGCGGCAGCGCCTCGCTGGCCGGCCCATACCGGGCTGCGTCGAACGCATCGGCGTTGTCGGAGGGTTCGAGGTTGATCTCGCAGGTCGGAATTCCGAGCGCCCGGGCCTGCCGCACGTAGCCGGCCGCCGGGTAGACCGCCCCCGACGTGCCCACCGCCACGAACAGATCGGCCTCTGCCAGTGCCGCCTCGATCGCGTCGAGGTGCATCGGCATCTCGCCGAACCAGACCACGTCGGGCCGCATCCGGCCCGCGACGCGGCAGGCCGGGCAGGCATCCGCACGCGTGAGGTCGGCACGCCAGGGTGTGACCGTCCCGCAGGCGCAGCAGCGCGCCTTGAGCAATTCGCCATGCATGTGGGTGACCGCCCGGGAGCCCGCCCGCTCGTGCAGGTCGTCGACGTTCTGCGTGCAGAGGAACAGCCGCCCGCCCCGCGCGGTGAGCCGGGCTTCCGCCTGCGCCAGGGCGACGTGCGCGGCGTTCGGCTCGGCCGCGATCACGCCCCGGCGGCGATGGTCGTAGAAGTCGAGCACCGTGTCGGGATCGGCCGCATAGGCCTCCGGGGTGGCAAGCTTCATGGGATCGAACCGGGCCCAGATCCCGCCGCGGTCCCGGAATGTGCCGAGCCCGCTCTCGGCCGAGACGCCGGCCCCGGTCAGCACGAAGAGTCTTTTGGGGTGTCCGGTCATGCGCGTGCTCCGGGCGGCTGCGTGGGATGGCCGGAAATGTCCGCTCGTTGGCGGCACGGTTGCTTTCGCGCCGAACCCGCGAGACGGATGCTCACACGGCATTCATCCCTCGGGAGGCACGAAATGTCCGATGTTGCGCTGCTGGTTATCGATGTCCAGGATTCCTTCCGGCATCGGCCGTTCTGGAATGACGCCGATGTCCGGCGCTTTACCGAGCGCCTGCAGGCGCTCATCGACGGCGCCGTAGCGCACGGCATCCCGGTGCTGCAGGTGTTCCACGTCGCCGAGACCGGCCTGTTTTCCCTGGATTCGGGCCATATCCGCACCCTCGATCCCATCGCGATCGCGCCGTCGGCTATCTTTCACAAGCGCCGGCACAGCGCCCTGGTCGATACCGGCTTGGCGGGCTGGCTGACGCAGCACGGCATCCGCCGCCTGATCGTATCGGGGATCCGGACCGAGCAGTGCTGCGAGACCACCACCCGCCACGCCTCCGACAGCGGCTGGCAGGTGGATTTCGTCACGGAGGCGACCCTGACCTTCGCCATGATCCATCCGGACGGCCGCCGCTTCGAGGCCGACGACATCAAGGCCCGCACCGAGCTGGTGCTCACCGAGCGCTTCGCCCGCATCGCCACGGTGGAGGAGGCGCTGGCCGGCTGGGCGCTGCCCGCCGCCGCATGACCGAGCCGGGGCGCCGCATTCCGGTCTTGGTGCTGCTACCGCCCCGCGCGCTGCTGCTCGATCTGGCCGGCCCGGTGGAAGTGCTGCGGATCGCCGGGGCGGTGCAGGACCGGATCACCTTCGACCTGCGCTACGCGGCGCCGCAAGGATCGATCCGCAGCTCGATCGGGCTCGATCTCGGCGGGGCCGGCCCGCTGCCGCTGGAGATCGCGCCCGGGACGGTGGTGCTTCTGCCCGGCGCGACCGAGCACCCGCTCGGCCCCAAGCGGGACCCGGCCGCAGAGGCCGCCGCGGAGGCCGAGATCGTTGCCTGGCTACGCGCGTCGATCCGGCCGGGCCACACGGTCGTGACGGTCTGCGAGGGCGCGCTGCTGGCAGCCCGGGCCGGCCTGCTCGACGGCTACGCCTGCACCACCCATCACGGCAGCTGCGCCCGCCTCCGGGCGGCGGCGCCCCACGCGAACGTGCTGGAGAACAGGCTGTTCGTGCAGGATCGCGACCGGTTCAGCAGCGCCGGCGTCACCGCCGGCATCGACCTGATGCTGCACCTCGTGGCCGAATGGGCCGGCCCAGCGACGGCCGTCGCGGTGGCCCGCACCCTGGTCGTGTACATGCGGCGCGGGCCGGACGATCCGCAGCTCTCGCCCTGGCTGGAGGGCCGCAGCCACCTGCATCCGGTGGTCCACCGGGCGCAGGACGCGATCGGCGCCGACCCGGTGCGGGACTGGTCGCCCGCCACGCTCGGCAAGCTGGCGGGGGCGAGCCCGCGCAACCTCGCGCGGCTGTTCCGGCTCCATGCCGGGATGACCGTGACGGAGGCGGTCAACCGCGTCCGGATCGCGCGGGCCGGGGACCTGATCGCGCAGACCGATCTCGGCCTCGAACAGGTGGCCGAACGGGCGGGCTTCGCCTCGGCCCGGCACATGCGGCGGGTATGGGGGCAGTTCCACGCGACGGCGCCCTCCACGCTCCGCTCCAAGAGCCCGGTTTCGAAAGGTCGGGACCTTTCGCGGGTTCAGGGCGGAGCCCTGATGGGTTCGGGCAAAGCCCGACATCGGGGCCAAAGTACTTGGGTCTCTGCCCGATCCCCCGCCAAAGGGCTGAGCCCTTTGGAAACCCATGACGGGGAGCCGCTGGACCCCGACGGCGGGCTGTGACCTCCTGCCGCCGCGATGACGGTCGCCCGAATCGGCGCGGACCATGCATCGGCCCCTCGGCGCAGAGGAGTGAGCGGCATGCCCGAATTCGATCTGGCGATCCGCGGCGGCACCGTCGTCACGGCGAGCGATACGGTGCGGGCGGATATCGGCGTGCGCGGCGGCCGGATCGTCGCGGTGGCGGAGGCCATCGCCGACGCCGCCCGGGTGATCGACGCCGCCGGCCTGCTGGTCCTGCCCGGCGGCATCGACAGCCACGTCCACATCGCCCAGGATTCCGGTCCCGGCATCGTCATGGCCGACGACTTCGCGAGTGCCACCCGGGCCGCGGCGGCCGGCGGCAACACCTGCGTGATGCCCTTCGCGCTCCAGCCCCGGGGCGCCTCGCTGCGCGGCGCGGTCGACGCCTACCGGGCCAAGGCCGAGGGCCAGTGCCACGTCGACGTGGCGATCCACATGATCATCTCGGACCCGAGCGAGGCCGTGCTCGGCCAGGAGTTGCCGGCACTGGTGGCCGACGGCTACACCTCGTTCAAGGTCTTCATGACCTACGACGATCTCGTCCTGAACGACCGCCAGCTGTTGGACGTGTTCCACGTCGCGCGGCGGCAGGGCGCCCGGGTGATGGTCCACGCCGAGGGCTACGACGCGATCCGCTACCTCAGCGAGCGACTGGAGCGCGCGGGCGAGACCAAGCCCTACGGCCACGCCCTGTCGCGGCCCGAGGTGGTCGAGCGGGAGGCGGCCCACCGGGCGATCAGCCACGCCGAGCTGATCGACCTGCCGATCGTGATCGTCCACGTCTCGGGCCGCGAGGCCACCGAGCAGATTGCCTGGGCGCAAGCGCGGGGCCTGAAGATCCGCGCCGAGACCTGCCCGCAATACCTGACGCTGACGGCCGAGGACATGAAGGGGCTCGGCCAGGACGATCCCATGGCGGGGTCGAAATACGTCTGCTCGCCGCCGACGCGAGACGTCGAGAGCCAGGAGGCAGTGTGGTCGGGGATCCGGCGCGGGATCTTCGACGTGGTCTCCTCCGACCATTGCCCGTTCCGCTACGACGACCCGCAGGGCAAGCTGAACCCGCGCGGAAAAACCTCCTTCCGCTGGATCCCGAACGGCATCCCCGGCATCGAGACGCGGCTGCCGGTATTGTTCTCGGAGGGGGTCTCCAAGGGGCGGATCAGCCTCAACCAGTTCGCGGCGCTGACCGCCACGAACCACGCCAAGCTGTACGGTCTCTATCCGCGCAAGGGCTCGATCGCCCCGGGCTTCGACGCAGACCTCACCCTGTGGGATCCGAACCGACGCGAGACCATCCGCCAGGCGAACCTGCACCATGGCTCGGACTACACGCCCTGGGAGGGGTTCGAGGTCACCGGCTGGCCGGTCATGACGATCGCGGGCGGTGAGGTGATCGCTGAGGACGGGAGGGTCCTGTCCGCGCCGGGTCGCGGGCGGGTGCTCGACCGGGCGGTCGATCCGGCCGAGCGGCGGGACGCCTGACGGCCGCGCTGGCCCGTCGCTTGCGTGATCTCCGGGGGGGAGCACCGTATGAACGTCGAGCTGATCGGCCTGACCAAGCGCTACGGCGCGGCGATTGCGGTCGATGGCATCGACCTGAAGGTGCCGTCCGGCGCCTATTGCTGCCTGCTCGGCCCCTCGGGCTGCGGCAAGACCACGACGTTACGGATGATCGGCGGCCACGAGCGGGCGAGCGCCGGCGACGTGGTGATCGGCCCGAAGGCGGTGGGCGATGCGCCCCCGGCCGAGCGCGGCACCGCCATGATGTTCCAGAGCTACGCGCTGTTCCCGCATCTCGACGCGCGCGACAACGTCGCCTTCAGCCTGAAGATGCGGGGCATCGGCAAGACCGAGCGCCGCGCCAAGGCGATGGCGATGCTCGACCTCGTGCAGATGGGCCACCTCGCCAGCCGCCTGCCGGCCCAGCTCTCGGGCGGCCAGCAGCAGCGTGTCGCCTTGGCCCGCGCCCTCGTCACCGGCCCGAAGGTGCTGCTGCTCGACGAGCCGCTCTCGGCGCTCGACCCGTTCCTGCGGGTGCGGATGCGGGTCGAGCTGAAGCGGATCCAGACTGAGCTGGGGCTCACCTTCATCCACGTCACCCACAGTCAGGAGGAGGCGATGGCGCTCTCCGACCTCGTGGTGGTGATGAATGCCGGCCGGATCGAGCAGGCCGCCGACCCGCGCACCGTGTTCGAGCGCCCCGCCACCGCCTTCGTGGCCCGGTTCATCGGCGGCCACAACGTGATCCGGCTGCCCGACGGGCTCGTCGCCGTGCGCGCCGACCGGATGCGGCTCGGCGCCGAGGCCGGCCCCGCCGCGCTGCCGGCCCGGGTGGTGGCGGTGGAGTACCAGGGCACCAGCGTCCATGTCGGCCTCGACGCCGACGGGCTGGAACGCGCGCCCGAGAGCCCGGCCGCGCTGACCGCAATCCTCAGCGATGCGGATTTCGCCGCCCGCCCGCTCCGCCCCGGCGACACGATCCCGGTCGGCTGGGATGCCGCCACTGCCCACCGCCTCGACGCGTAACAGTCACGGAGACGACCATGGACCTGCCCTCGAAGCCGAGCCGGCGCACGCTGCTGAAGGGCGCCGCCGCGCTGGCCGCCACGCCGGTGACCGGCTTCCCGGCGGTCCATGCCGCCGAGCCCGTGACCCTGCGCTACCTCGGCACCGCGGTGAGCCAATCGTCCGACATCGCCCGGAAGGTGAAGGAAGATCTCGGCATCACCCTGGAGTACATTCCCGTCGTGACCGACGAGGTGACGAAGCGGGCGGTGACCCAGCCGAACTCCTTCGACCTGATCGACACCGAGTATTTCAGCCTCAAGAAGATCATCCCCTCGGGCAACCTCAGCGGCCTGGATGCCAAGCGGATCAAGCTCGCCGACAAGATCACCGGCGTGTTCACCAAGGGCGAGGTGAACGGGAAGCGGATCGGCGACCAGGGCACCGCGCCCCGGAAGGTGTTCTACCTCGAAGGCCAGAATGCCAAGACCTTCGCGTCCGCCCCAACCGAATGGCTGACCCTGATCCCCACCACTTACAACGCCGACACGCTGGGCATCCGGCCCGACCTGATCAAGCGGCCGGTGGAGAGCTGGAAGGACCTGCTCAGCCCGGACTTCAAGGGCAAGGCGTCGATCCTCAACATCCCGTCCATCGGCATCATGGACGCCGCCATGGTGGTGGAGGCGACCGGCGACTACACCTACGGCGACAAGGGCAACATGACGAAGCCCGAGATCGACCGCACCATCAAGGTGCTGATCGAGGCCAAGCGCGCCGGCCAGTTCCGCGCCTTCTGGCAGGACTTCAACGAATCCGTGAACCTGATGGCCTCGGGCGAGACGGTGATCCAGTCGATGTGGTCGCCCGCCGTCACCAAGGTGCGCGCGCAGGGGGTGCCGTGCGTCTACCAGCCGTTGAAAGAGGGCTACCGCGCCTGGGCCCAGGGTTTCGGCGTGCCGAAGACGCTCACCGGCCGGAAGCTCGATGCCGCCTACGACTTCATCAACTGGTTCCTGTCCGGCTGGGCCGGGGCCTACCTCAACCGGCAGGGCTACTATTCCGCGGTGCTGGAGACCGCCCAGGCGAACATGCAGCCCTACGAATGGGCCTTCTGGATGGAGGGCAAGCCCGCCGAGAAGGACATCCTCGGCCCCGACGGCACCCTGATCGAGAAGGCCGGCGCGACCCGCGACGGCGGCTCCTTCGAGCAGCGGATGGGTTCGGTGGCCTGCTGGAACGCCGTGATGGACGAGAACACCTACATGGTGCGCAAGTGGAACGAGTTCATCGCGGCGTGAGCGGGCTGGGCACCGTCACCCCGCACGTCCTCCAGTTCGGGTACTTGGAAACGCCCCTCCTGCGCGACCACGCGGCCGCCGGATGGAACGCGGGTCCCCTCTCCCGCACGGGCTACGATGTTCACGGATTTCTGGTGGACACCGGCGCCGATGACGGAGCGGGACGGTCCCCCTCTCCCGAGCGGGAGAGGGTTGGGGTGAGGGGCGAGAACTCTCAGGACGGGGCACGTGATCGATGCGCCGACAGGGTGCGACTCCTCCGGACAGACCTGATCCCTCACCCTGTCCCTCTTCCGCCCGGGAGAGAAGACCCGCGCTCGATCCTGAGCCGGTATGGCCGGACCCGGTGTGTGAATCCGCAAGTCCGCCTGGGAAAGGAGGCGCGTCGTACCGCGCAGGGGTCGATGTGTGAGCATCGTGATCCGCGGAGGAGAACGGATGCATCCGCACGCGTGGGGCGAATCCAGTGACCGATCTCGCCCTGCCCGCCTCCGCGCCAACCGATCGGATCGTTAAACCGGCCACCCCATCCCGACCCCGCCGCCGCACCCGCGCCTATCTCCAGGCTGCGCCGCTGACGCTCGTCTTCCTGATCTTTTTGGTGGTGCCGCTGGTGCTCACCGGGATCGTCTCGCTCTGGGAGTACAACGAGTACGAGATCATCCCGGCGCTGACCCTGCAGAACTACCTCGACGTGTTCGACGGCTGCCTGTCGGCCGACCTCTGCACCACCGTGCGGACCTACCTCTCGACGGTGAAGTTCGTCGTGCTGACGCTGGCCATCACCCTGCCGCTGGGCTTCGCCATCGCGTACTTCCTCGCCTTCCACATCCGCTCCGGCACGGTGCGGATGGGCCTGTTCCTGCTCTGCACGATCCCGTTCTGGACCTCGAACGTGATCCGCATGATCTCGTGGATCCCGCTGCTCGGCCGCAACGGCCTCATCAACGACACGCTTCGCACCCTTGGGCTGATCCGAGAGCCGATCGAGGGCCTGCTCTACTCCGACTTCGCGGTGGTGCTGGCCTTCGTGCACCTCGACACGGTGTTCATGATCGTGCCGATCTTCAACAGCCTTGCCCGCATCGACCGGCGGCTGATCGAGGCGGCGCGCGACGGTGGTGCGTCCGGCGCACAGATCCTCTGGAACGTGATCCTGCCGCTCGCCAAGCCCGGCATCGCCATCGGGACGATCTTCGTGACGACACTGGTGATGGGCGACTTCGTCACCGTGGGCGTCATGGGTGGCCAGCAGATCGCGAGCGTCGGCAAGGTGATCCAGGTGCAGATGGCCTATCTGCAATTCCCGGCCGCCGCCGCCAACGCCATGGTGCTGCTCGCCGCGGTGCTGCTGATGATCCTGGGGCTGACCCGGATGATCGACCTCCGGCGGGAGCTGTAGCGATGGACCAGCCCCGCGGCCTTGCCTTCTACGGGCTTGCCGGACTCTTCACCCTCTACGTCCTGTTCCTCTACGGGCCGACGCTGACGATCCTGGCGCTGAGCTTCCAGGGCCCGTCCGGCGGCCTGACCTTCCCGATGAACGGGGTCTCGACCCACTGGTTCGCCAAGCTGTGGGCAGGCGTCGGCGTGGTCGACATCTGGGCGGCGCTGCGGCGCTCCCTGGCGCTCGGCCTCGTGGTGATGGCGCTCACCGTGGGAATCGCGTTCTACGCCGGCCTCGCCTTCCGCAAGGGCTTTCGCGGCGCTGGCCTCGTCTTCGCCCTGGCGGTGTCGAGCCTGATCGTACCCTCCATCGTGGTCTCCCTGGGCATCGGGCTGGAGTTCCGGCTCCTCGACGACGCCATCAAGGCGCTCGCCGCCGCCACCGACTGGGGATTCCTGCAGGACCACGGCACCCTGATGGGCCTCTACAGCTCGGCGCTCGGCGCACACCTCACCTGGACGCTGCCCTTCGGCCTGCTGATCATGTTCGCGGTGTTCAACCGGTTCGACCCGGCCTACGAGGAGGCCGCCCGCGATCTCGGTGCCAGCGGCCCACAGACGCTCCGCCACGTGGTGGTGCCGATTCTTGCGCCCGCGCTCGTCGGCGTCGCGCTGTTCGGCTTCACCCTGTCGTTCGACGAGCTCGCCCGCACCAGCCAGGCGATCGGCGGCCGCAACACGCTTCCGTTGGAGCTGCAGGGACTGACCACCACCGTAACGACGCCCGAGATCTACGCGCTCGGCACGGTGACCACCACGGTCTCGGCCCTGGTGATCGGTGCGGCGCTCGGCCTGACCCTGTGGTTGCAGAAGCGCCGGGCGCGGCGGGCGCTGGCGGGGTTGCGTCCATAATGCGGGTGGGCTCGGCCAGCCTTAAAGAGGCACGTCCTGCGCCGACAGATCGCGACCTGCGTAAAGCACCCGCAGGATCGTCACGACGGTGTCGGTGACGGTGAGCGCGACCAGCAGGCGCCGCTCCAGAGCCACCGTGCGCAGCCCGGGCACCAGATCGTCGCGCGGCACGGTCCGCTCGGGCAGGTCAGCCAAGCTCATGCAGAGCCGCCGGATACGATCCAGATAGGCCCCGGCCCGCTCCGGGCCGGATTGCTGCTCGATGAAATCGTAGAGGCTGAAAAGGTCTGCGCGCGCCAGCGGATGAAAGCGGACGCTACGCACCACGCTTGGCCGCTGTCACACGCGCAGCATGGTGGGCCTGCAGTTCGGCGAAGACCTGATCGGCCGGGATCGCCGGGCGCGGATCGTCGAGCGCTTCCTGGACCCGCTGGCGGAGGACGGCATCCAAGGCCGCTTCCTCGCGATCGAGGGCTCGCAGCCCCGCACGGACAACTTCACTCACGCTGGTGTAGCTGCCGGACTGGACGCGCGCATCGACACGGTCCTGCAAATCTCCGAGGGTCACGGTGACGGGCCTGCCAGCACGCATGAGGAGCCCTCCCATCCCGAGCACATCGCGTATGACAATGTCATACACGCCCCTCGAACGTCTACCGGCTGCCGGTCTGTCGAGAATCACGGGTTCGGCGCCGGTCCGCGATGGACCCCGACATTGCCAATCCACCCCCATCCGTGTAAGCGCACCCGGCGCCCCCGAGACACCCTTGGAGGCAGGGGCGCGCCGGGAAGGGGTTGAGCCGTCCGCATCGGGCGGCTTTTCGCGTTCCGGCTCCAGCCATCACTAAGGATCACGCCATGAGCGCAGTAAAGACGCTTGAGGCCGTGGCACGCGACCGGGTCGGCAAGGGGGCCGCCCGGGCCGTTCGTCGCCAGGGCCAAGTTCCCGCCGTTATTTACGGGGGCGGCCAGCCGCCGCAATCCATCGCGGTCGATCTCGTCCGCGCCCGCACGCTGATTTACGCCGGCGGCTTCAAGACCACGCTGTTCGAGATCAATGCCGGCGGCAAGAAGATCCGCGCGATCCCGCGCGACTTCCAGCTCGACCCGGTGAGCGGTGTCCCGCTGCACGTTGACTTCCTGCGCGTCGTCTCGGGCCAGACCGTCACGGTTGAGGTGCCGGTGCACTTCATCAACGAGGACGAGGCCCCCGGCATCAAGAAGCTCGGCGGCACCCTCAACATCGTGGCCCACACGCTCGCCCTGGACGTCGCCCCCGACCAGATCCCCGACGCGATCGAGGTCGACCTGACCGGTCGTCAGATCGGCGACGTGATCCACGTCTCCGACGTCAAGATCCCAGCCGGCACCTACACCGGCGAGCAGACCGATCCGGTCGCCAACATCGTGCCGCCGACCGTGCTCGGCGCCGAGGTGGAAGCCGAAGAAGCCGCCATCGCCGAGGCGCAGTCGGCCGAGGCCGCTGAGGAGAAGGCCGAAGCTGAGGCCGAGGCCGAGGACGAGAAGAAGGACGGCGAGGAGGCCTGAGCCTCGTCGTAACCGCACACGCGAGAGCCCCGGCCTGGCCGGGGCTCTCTTCGTTTCAGGACCCCGGCCTCAGGGGTAGAGCCGCGCCCGGCTCCAGCCGTCGCCGGTCCGGGTGAAGCGGACCCGGTCGTGCAGGCGGAAATCGCCGTTCTGCCAGAACTCGATGCTCGTCGGCGCGATGCGGAAGCCGGTCCAGTGAGCGGGCCGGGGAATCGGCCCGTCGCTGTAGCGTGCGGCAAGCTCCGCCACCGCACCCATCAATGTGGCGCGGTCGGCGAGTGGGCGGGATTGCTGGCTGGCGATCGCGCCAAGGCGGCTTTCCGGGTGACGGCTCGCGAAATACGCATCCGCGTCCTCCGGGCTCACCGGTGAGACTTGGCCCCGGGCGCGCACCTGCCGCCGCAGGCTCTTCCAGTGCAGCACCAGGGCCGCCTGCGGATTCTGCGCCAGCTCCTCGCCCTTGGCGGACTGGGCGTTGGTGTAGAACACGAAGCCGCGGGCATCGAAGCCCTTCAGGAGCACCACGCGGACATCGGGCAGCCCGTCTGAGCCGGCGGTGGCGAGCGCCATTGCGTTCGGATCCTCGGGCTCGGCGGCCTCCGCCTCCTTCATCCAGGCGGAGAACAGGGCGACCGGGTCGTCGCTCTGGGTGAAGTCCGCTCCTCGCGGGTCATCGGTCCTTAACTGATCCACGCCAAGACTCCTGCTTGCCGCGTCCAGGGGCCTGAGGGGGCACCGACATCGGCATGTTCGGTCGAGCGGAAAGCCCGTCGTGAGTCAGGTGTAATGCGGCGATGCGCGTGTAAAGGGCCACGGCTGCGGTCACGCTTCGGTGCGACCACACTGTCGCTGGCGATGATGCTGGTCCTGGGCGGCTGCAGCCAGCCGCTGCTGGTCTTCCGTGGAGAAGACGAGGCGCCGCACGTAGTCGCGGAGCCCACCGTCACCGGCAGCATCGAGAAGCGGCCTCTGAGCTTCGGGAACGAACTCGCCGAGGAGGACTGGCGCCGGGCTCGGGCAGCCCTGACGGTCGCGCTGGATCCGCAGGGCAACGGACGCCCCGTCAAGTGGGACAACCCCGAGACGAGCCTGCATGGCACCGTGAATCCGACCGGCCTACCCTACGTGGCCGACGATCTGATCTGCCGTGACTTCCTGGCGTCCATCGTCGGGCCGAAGCGCAGCCGTTTCGTGCGCGGCACCGGCTGCAAGCCGTCGGGCGGCGCTTGGACGCTCACGCGCATCCGGACAGCGAAGGGTCCGAATGCGTCTGATGACGGCCGGTCCCATAAGGAGGCCGGCGCAGGCGGCACGGCTCAGTAGGGGTAGCCATAATAGGGCCGCATGCGCAGACGCGGCTGGGCAGCCGGCGGTGCGGCATAGCGGGCGGCCGCCTCCGGATCGTAGGTCCGAATGTAGGGATCGAGCGCGGGGTCGCGATAATTGCCGTTGTTCACGCCCGCCGAGCGGTCGTTGCCGCTGAGCGCCGCATAGGGCGAGAGCCCGCTGCCGCTGTCACCGCCACCACCGCCACCGAACGCGAAGGCCGTACCCGGCAGGGCGACGAGAAGCATTGCCGTAAGCGTCAGCGTCTTGCGCGTCATGTCCTGTCTCCAAAACCTCTGACTCGGCGAACGGCGCAGCCGAACGGGGAGTTCCCGAGCGGCCCGGATCAACCGCGTGACATGGTATCTCGCCCGCGCAACAGAGATTTACGATGCCGGACGAAACAGATCAATTTTTCATGACGCCGGCAGGAATCGCCCGGCATGACCGGCCTGCTGTGGTGGACAACCGATCGGTCTTGCTGGATCGTAACGCCAAGCAACAGTTTCCGAGCCCGCATCGACCGTATTGGCGGCCGTCTGAGGGCGTTTTCCAGGGCCCTTCACCGTGCGCGTCGTGACGCAATACGATAGGCCGAGCGCAAGGCCGTTCGGCTGATGGAGCGTGTGATCGGCGGCTCGGACCGACCGATGGCCGGCCTTCGGGCTCCGGCCTGTCCCGACCTCCAGCCGCTGCGTTCAGGCGCCGCCGCGCGGTCCGTCACCGTGCGTCTCGACCGCCGGTCCCTGCGCGGCTGGCATATCCGCCTCCTCGACCAGCTCGGGCAGCGTCCGGACCGGCGCGTCCGGATCGCCTGGGTCACGCAGGGCGGTGGCCTGCCGGCGAATGCCGAGCTGCTGTTCCGCCTGGAGGCGGCGATTCACGGGCTGCCCCGACCCGGCCTCGCCACTGCGGCCGAGCCGGTCGCCCTCGCGCCCTACGAAGCCCGCCCGGACGAGACTGTGACGACCGGGGACGACATTGTTCTCGACCTCTCGGGTGCCCCCGCCGCCCCGACCGACTCCTCGACCACCGCGCCGGTCTGGCGGCTCGATTTCGACGGCCTGCCCGGGGAGGCGGGCCTGCTCGCCGCCCTGTTCGCCCGCCGGGCGCCGGTGGCGGCCCTGCGCGGGCCGGACGGCGCCCCGGTGGCGGTGGGCCGCCTCGGGGCGGAATCCCACACCGTGATGCTCGCCGCCTTCGAGGATTACCTGGCGCGGACGATCACGCTGATCGCCGCCGCCCTCGACGGGGCCGGATCGCTGAATCTGCCGGACGGCGCAGAGGCACCGCTGCAGCCGGGCCGGGCCTTCGACCTCGACGGTTTCGGGGCCGGGCGGCGCGCCGCCGGGGGGCTCGCCCGGCAGATCGCCCGCCGGCTCTACGCCCTCTGCTTCCGGGGTCCGCAATGGCGGGTGGGCTGGCGACAGGTCGTCGGTCCCGACCTGATCGACCTGCGCCGCCACCCGGAGGGCGGCTGGAACGACCTGCCGGACGACGGGCGCCGCTTCTACGCCGACCCCTTCGCCATCGCCCGGAACGGGGCCGTGACCCTGTTCGTCGAGGAGTTCGACTATCGCCGGGGCAAGGGCGTGATCTCGGCAGTCGATTTCGAAGTGGACGGCCCCCGGGGCCGCCCGGAGCCGGTGCTCGAACTCGAAACACACCTCTCCTACCCGTTCGTCTTCGAAGCGGATGGGCAGGTCTGGATGATCCCGGAATCGCACGCCTCCGGGACGATCGACCTTTACCGGGCCACCGCTTTCCCGCGGGGCTGGGTCCACGAGGCGGTGCTGGTGGACGGGGTCGTGGCCAGCGACGCGACCCTGCTGCACCACGGCGGACGCTGGTGGCTGTTCGCCACCGTTCGGGCCGGCGGGGGCAGCTATTCCGACACGCTGCACCTTTGGCACGCGCCGCATTTCCGCGGCCCCTGGACGCCGCACCGGCGCAATCCGGTCCTGATCGATGTCGGCTCGGCCCGGGCCGCCGGGCCGGTCGTGGCGCGGGGCGGCGCGCTGATCCGGCCGGTGCAGGATTGCCGCGGCGGCTACGGCGCGGCGCTCGGCCTCGCCCGGATCCTGCGCCTCGACGAGGAGGGCTACGCCCAGCGGGTCGAGACCCGGCTCGGGCCGGGAGCGGCCTGGCCGGGCTCGCGCCTGCACATGCTGAGCGCGGCCGGGGGCCTCGAATTCATCGACGGCTCGCGCCCGGCCCGGCCGCGTCTGCTGCGCTGATCCGGCCCGCACGATCCCCTCCGGTGCCGAACGGCACGCGCTTGCGGCTCGCATCCCGGCGCCGGCCGCGCTAATCGGATGGCTCACGCGCGAACCGTAGAAGAACCGCCGGGACGATCTTCATGGCGAGCCCCGTCGAACATGCGAGCTTCCTGCCGCCGGTCCTGACCTTCCTGTCGGCGGCGGTCATCGGCGTGCCGATCTTCCGGCTGATCGGCCAGAGCGCCGTGCTCGGCTACCTCGTGGCCGGCGTGCTGATCGGGCCCTCCGGGCTGTCGCTGATCGCCGAGCCCGAGACCGCCGCGAGCGTCGCCGAGATCGGCGTGGTGCTCCTCCTGTTCATCGTCGGGCTGGAACTGCACCTGTCGCAGCTGGTCTCGATGCGGCGCGACATCTTCGGCCTGGGCGCCGCGCAGCTGGTCGTCTGCGCCCTGGTGCTGGGCGGGGCCGGCCTGCTGGCGGGCCTGAATTTCGGCGCGGCCGCGGTGATCGGCCTCGCGCTGGCCCTGTCGGCGACCGCGGTGGCGCTGCAACTCCTGGAGGAGCGGGGCGACCTGAACAGCGCCTACGGCGCCCGCGCCTTCGCGGTGCTGCTGTTCCAGGACCTCTCGGTGGTCGGCATCCTGGCGCTGATGCCGCTGCTGGCCTCGGCGGGTGGGGCGACCGACCCGGCCTGGCTGGGGGATGCCGCGCTCTCCACCGGCAAGGCGGTCGCCGCGATCCTGACGGTGGTGCTGGTCGGCCGCTACGGCCTGAACCCGTTCTTCCGGCTGCTCGCGGCCAGCGGCGCCCGCGAGGTGATGACGGCCGCCGCCCTGCTGGTGGTGCTCGGCACCGCCCTGCTGATGGAGCAGGTCGGCCTCTCGATGGCGATGGGTGCGTTCCTCGCCGGGATCCTGCTCGCCGAGTCGAATTTCCGCCACCAGCTGGAGGCCGATATCGAGCCGTTCCGCGGCATGCTGCTCGGCCTGTTCTTCATGAGCGTCGGCATGTCGATCGACGGCACCCTCGTGCGCGAGGTCTGGCCGGCTTTGTTCGGGGCGACGCTCGCCGCGATCCTGGTGAAGGTCGCCCTGGTGGCCGGCCTGTTCCGGCTGTTCGGCTCGGATACGCTCGGGGCGCTGCGCGGCGCCGCCGTCCTGGCGCCGGCGGGCGAGTTCGCCTTCGTGCTGCTGCCGCAGGCCGCGGATCTCGGCCTCACCGGTGCCACCGCGACGCGCTTCGCGGTGGCGCTCGCCGCGCTGACCATGCTGATCGGGCCGATCGCCGCCAAGGGGCTCGACAAGCTGATCGAGCGGCGCAATGCACGGACCACGCACGACATCGAGGAGCCGTCGACCGAACTCGCCGAGAGCGGCGACGCCCGCGTCCTGGTGATCGGCTTCGGGCGGTTCGGGCAACTGCTGACGCAAGTGCTGCTCGCCGAGGGCATCACCGCCACCGTCATCGACAAGGATGTGGAGCAACTGCGCGCGGCCTCGCGCTTCGGATTCCGTATCTATTACGGCGACGGCACCCGGCTCGACGTGCTGCGCGCCGCGGGCATCGGCCGGGTCGAGCTGGTCTGCATCTGCGTCGACGACCGGGAGGGTGCCCTCAAGATTGTCGACATCGTGCACGAGGAATTCTCGGAGGTGCGCACCTACGTGCGGGCTTACGACCGCCTGCACGCGGTCGAGCTGATGAACCGGGACGTCGATTACCAGATCCGCGAGACCGCGGAATCCGCCCTTGCCTTCGGGCGCGCGGCGCTGGAGGCGCTCGGCCTGTCGCCGGAGGCGGCGGCGGCCCGGACCGAGGACGTGCGCAAGCGCGACATCGCCCGCCTCGTCCTGCAGCAGGCGGGCGCCCTGCCGGACGGCTCCAGCTGGATGCGCGGGGCCGCGGCGGACCTGAAGCCCGAGCCGCTGACCGTGCCCATCCGGCCCGCCCGGGCGCTGAGCACCGAAACCCGCGACCTCGTGGGCAGCGACCTGCGCGAGGCGGCCGAGCGCCTGCTCGACAAGCCCGCGCTCGCCCCGCAGGAGGTGGAGACCGCCGAGGCCGATCCGGAGGCGGAGCTGGAGACGGAAGGCGGCATCCGGGATGCGTGACGGCCACGTCCTCCCTCCCCCCTTTGCGGGTGAGGGAGGCCCCCGAAGGGGGTCGGTAGAGGGGAGCGACGGTGCAGAATTGCGCGTAGCCCGTCCCGCCGGTCGCTCTTCTTCCGGAAGCCGGGTTCCCCCCTTGCGGGACTTCGTCCCGACCCGACCCCTGCTCACGCAGGGGCCACCCTCCCCCGCAAAGGGGGAAGGGGGAGACGCGGAACGGTTCGCGCGAGTATTCCCCGACCGAGATGCGTAACCCCGCAAGCCCACCGGAGACCGGCCGCTTCGTCACGGGCTCGATCCTCCGGCACGTCGTGGTGATGGGCGCCACCGGCTCTGTGGGTCTGCTGGCGATCTTCGCCGTCGACCTGCTGTCGCTGCTCTACGTCTCGACGCTGGGCGACCCGAACCTCACCGCGGCGGTCGGATTCGCCGGCATCGTGCAGTTCTCCGCCACCGCGGTGAATATCGGCCTGATGATTGCCGCGGGTGCCCTGGTGGGGAAGGCCGTGGGTGCGCACGATCTAGCCGCGGCACGCCGCCTCTCGACCTCGGCGCTGACGCTCGGAACCCTCGTCTCCGCCTTGATCGCGGGGCTGATCGCATTCTACGCCGAGCTGCTTCTGACCCTGATCGGCGCACGCGGCGAGGCCCTGCGGGTGGCCACGCTGTTCCTGCACATCACCCTGGTGTCGAACCCCCTGCTGGCCGCCGGCATGTTGTTCACCGGCCTGCTCCGGGCGGTCGGCGCGGCCGGGCAGGCGATGATGGTGACGCTCGCCGGCGCCGTGATCACTGCACTCCTCGACCCGGTGCTGATCTTCGCCGCCGGCCTCGGCGTGGAGGGCGCGGCGATCACCGTCTGCGTGGCGCGGGTGACGTTCGTGGCGGTGGGTCTGCGCGGCGTCGCCCGACATGGCCTCCTGGGTTGGCCCCGCGGCGCCGACCTCCGGGCCGACACGGTCGCCCTGGCGGTCGTCGCGGGGCCCGCCATCCTCACCAACCTCGCGCCGTCGGCGGCGAGCGCGTTCCTGGCGCGCCTTTATGCCGGCTACGGCGCCGAGGCGGTCGCGGCCGCCTCGGTGATCGACCGCCTGACGCCGGTGGCCTTCTGCGGCCTGTTCGCCCTGTCGGGGGCGATCGGGCCGATCCTCGCGCAGAACTGGGGCGCGGGCCGGTTCGACCGGATGCGCGGCGTCCTGCGCGCCGCCGCCGGGGTGACGCTCGCCTACGTGAGCACGGTCTGGCTCGCCCTGGCGCTCGCCCGCGGCCCGATCGCCGCCCTGTTCGGCCTCCATGGGGTCGCGGCCGATCTGTTCGGCTTCTTCTGCCAGGTCGGCGGCGCGATCTGGTTCTTCAACGGGCTCCTGTTCCTGGGCAACGCCGCCTTCAATAATCTCGGCTTTCCCTTACGCTCCACGCTGCTGAACTGGGGCCGGGCGACGCTGGGCACGATCCCGCCTGGCCTGCTCGGTGCCGCGCTCTACGGCCCCCGGGGGGTGGTGGCCGGCATGGGGCTCGGCTCGCTGGTCTTCGGGGTGCTGGGATTTCTGCTCGCGCGTCGCACCGTCGACCGGCTGGAGGGCGCCGGGCCGAACCTGCTGCTGCCCACGGGCGCCTCGGAGGCGCCCCACCGGGTCGCGCCTTTGCCGGTCGGCCAGGCCCATCCCGGTCCGGCAAGCTGAACACGACGGTCGAGCCGCACTGAGCACAAGTTCCGCGGGCGGGAACTGGTATTTCCCCGCGCGACGGGTCACGATGCTCCATCCCGGCTGGTCCGACCGGGCCAGGATCAAGGCGTCATGTTCAACCCGCTCGAGATGTTCCAGGCCCAGGGCGAAGCCGGCTTCCAGGCCCTGGGTCAGCAGTTCGGCCTGACGACCGAACAAACGGCCCGCGCCTTCGAGGCCCTGATGCCCGCCCTGACCCTCGGCCTCCAGCGCGGCGTCGGCATGGATCCGGGCAACCTCGCGCGGATGTTCGGCTTGCCCGATGCGGCACGCCCCGCGGGGCGTCAGGGGCTCGATCCCCTCAGCCAGATGTTCGGTTCGGCCCAGTTGCTGCAGGGGGTGTTGCAGCAGGCCTCGGCCACGAGCGGCGTCGGCGCGCAAGTGCTGCGCCAGATGCTGCCGATGATGGCGGGTGCCGTGGTGGCCAGCATCGTCCACGTGCTGATGAACCAGCCGCAGCCCGCGCCAGCCCAGACACGGGCGAGCGCGCCGCCCCCGCCGGTGCCGTTCCCCTTCGGACCGGCCTGGGCCGAGATGGCCAAGGCGTTCATGCCTGTCGCCGAGCCCCTGGCCCCCAAGCCGGCGCCCAAGCCGCCGGGGACGAAGCCCGGCGAGGGCGGCTCGGACATGCTCCAGCAGATGCTGCGCACCGGAGCCGAGGTGCAGGGCAACAACATCCGGGCGATGCAGGACCTGTTCGAGACCTTCTGGCCCTCGACGGGGACGCCGGCCGACGGCCACCGGGACGCGCAGGCTGGCGGATCACACGAGCCGCAGGCCGCGAAGCCCAAGCGTGGGCGCCCGCCCCAGGGCGGGACCGGGTGACGCAGGGACGCAGCCCCCGCGGCCGTTGCCTCGGCGGATCCAAGCCGCATCTCCTGGCGATACCCGTTCGATCCTATCCGGCTGCCAGGGAAGCCCAGTGACAACCGACCACCTGACCGCCTGGGACGACCGGGCGGAAAGCATCGCGGCCAACGGCGTCGCCAAGCGCACGATTCCGGGCGCGGGGGCGAGCCTCGTGCGCGTGGTGGTGCCGGCGGGCGTCTCCGCTGCGCGCCACAGCCACGATCACGAGCAGTTCGTACAGGTTGTCTCGGGCTCCGGGATCCTGGAGACCGAGCAGGGCCGCAAACCGTTCGCCGCCGGCAGCGTGTTCCACTTTCCCGCCGGGGCGTGGCATGCCGCCGCATTCGAGACTGAGACGGTGTTGATCGAGACCAACATGGCGCTTTGAAGAGCGCCGCCTTCAATTTCTTTCATCCCGGCCGAAAAAAGGCCTGTGCTTGGCCTGAGGGTTCGGCCCGTGTAGAAATCGGGCCTTCAACGCCCGCCCGTGCACGCCGACGAAAGGCCGGGCATCGCCCCTACCAGAACAGAGGCAGACCATGAGCGCCGGTACCGCCGCCGACAAGCACTTCTCCAACAGCTTCTTCGCCGCCCCGCTGACCGAGGCCGATCCCGAGATTGCCGAGGCGGTGGCCAAGGAACTCGGCCGTCAGCAGCATGAGATCGAGCTGATCGCGTCGGAGAACATCGTCTCCCGCGCCGTGCTGGAAGCGCAGGGCTCCGTGCTGACCAACAAGTACGCGGAGGGCTATCCGGGCCGGCGCTACTATGGCGGCTGCCAGTTCGTCGACATCGCCGAGGATCTCGCCATCGAGCGCGCCAAGCGCCTGTTCGATTGCGGCTTCGCCAACGTGCAGCCGAATTCCGGCTCCCAGGCCAACCAGGGCGTGTTCCTGGCGCTGCTGCAGCCCGGCGACACCTTCCTCGGCCTCGACCTCGCGGCCGGCGGCCACCTGACCCACGGCGCCCCGCCGAACGTCTCGGGCAAGTGGTTCAAGCCGGTTTCCTACACGGTGCGCCGGGACGACCAGCGCATCGACATGGAGCAGGTCGCCCAGCTCGCGCAGGAGCATAAGCCGAAGGTGATCATCGCCGGCGGCTCGGGTTACCCGCGCCATTGGGATTTCGCCAAGTTCCGCGAGATCGCGGATTCGGTCGGCGCCTACTTCATGGTCGATGCCGCGCACTTCGCCGGGCTGATCGCGGCCGGCGTGCATCCGTCGCCGTTCCCGCACGCCCACGTGGTCACCACCACCACGCACAAGACGCTCCGCGGCCCGCGCGGCGGCATGATCCTGACGAACGACGAGGCCCTCGCCAAGAAGTTCAATTCGGCGATCTTCCCCGGCATTCAGGGCGGCCCGCTGATGCACGTCATCGCTGGCAAGGCGGTGGCCTTCGGCGAGGCGCTGAAGCCCGAGTTCAAGATCTACGCCCGTCAGGTGGTGGAGAACGCTAAGGCGCTCGCCGACACGCTGATGTCCGGCGGCTACGACATCACCTCGGGCGGTACCGACAACCACCTGATGCTGGTCGATCTGCAGCGGAAGGGCCTGACCGGCAAGGCCGCGGAAGCCGCGCTGTCGCGGGCGGACATCACCTGCAACAAGAACGGCGTGCCCTTCGACACGCAGAAGCCGACCATCACCTCGGGCATCCGGCTCGGCACCCCGGCCGGTACCTCGCGCGGCTTCGGCGTTGCCGAGTTCAAGCAGATCGGCGGCTTCATCGTCGAGGTGCTGGACGGTCTCGTCGCAAAGGGCGAGGCGGGTGACAGCGCGGTCGAGGCCGACGTCAAGACCCGCGTCCATGCGCTGACGGACCGGTTCCCGATCTACGGCTGAGGCGTGAACGGGGCCGGTCTTTCGGGCTGGCCTTCGGTGGATTAGGAAACGGCCGCGGATCCCACCGATCCGCGGCCGTTTCCATGCCTGAGTATCGAAATCCATGCGGTGTCCCTATTGCGGCGGCTCCGAGACCCAGGTGAAGGATTCGCGGCCCTCCGAGGACGGCGCCGCGATCCGCCGCCGCCGGGTCTGCCCGGATTGCGCGGGCCGCTTCACCACCTTCGAGCGGGTGCAGCTGCGCGAGGTCGTGGTCCTCAAGCGCTCGGGCAAGCGCGTGCCCTTCGACCGGGACAAGCTCCAGCGCTCCATCGACGTGGCCCTGCGCAAGCGCAGCGTCGAGCCGGAGCGGATCGAGCGGCTGGTCAGCGGCATCACCCGGCAGCTCGAGAGCGCCGGCGAGCCCGAGGTGACCTCCGAGGCGATCGGCGAGCTGGTGATGGCGGGGCTCAAGGGTCTCGACGACGTGGCCTACGTGCGCTTCGCCTCGGTCTACAAGAACTTCCGCGAGGCCAAGGATTTCGAGGACCTGCTCGGCACACTCGGCGACGGCACGCCGCTGCCGGGGTCCGAGACCGCCTTGGAGGTGGAGCCGGAGCCCGAGGCCCCGGGACGCCGCCGCTCCGGTCGCACATGAGCGACGATTCGACCTTCATGCGCCTCGCCCTCGCCCTGGGCCGGCGGGGCCTCGGTAGCACCTGGCCGAACCCGTCGGTCGGTGCCGTCGTGGTCGAGCCCGCCACAGGCCGCATCCTCGGGACGGCGGCCACGGCGCCGGGCGGCCGCCCGCACGGGGAGCCCCTGGCGCTCGCCGCCGCGGGGGATGCCGCCCGGGGCGCGACCCTCTACGTCACCCTGGAACCCTGCTCGCATCACGGCCGCACGCCGCCCTGCACGAACGCGATCCTGGCCGCCGGGATCGCCCGGGTGGTCAGCGCTCTGGAGGATCCCGACCCGCGGGTGGCGGGGCGCGGCCACGATCTCCTGCGGCAGGCGGGGGTAACGGTCGAGACCGGGTTGATGCGGGCAGGGGCGGCCCGCGACCATCTCGGCCACATCACCCGGGTGACGCGGGGCCGGCCGGCCCTGCACCTCAAGCTCGCCCGCACCCGCGACGGCTTCTGCGCGTCGGCCGGTCCCGAGCGCCTGCGGATCACCGGGCCGGTGGCCGATGGGGCGGTCCATCTCTGGCGGGGCCATGCCGACGCGATCCTGATCGGCATCGGCACCGCCCGGGCCGACGATCCGTCGCTCACCGTACGGCTGCCGGGACTCACCGGGCGCTCGCCTCTGCGGATCGTGCTCGACACGCATCTGCGGCTCTCGCCGGCGAGCGTGCTCGCCCGGACCGCCCGCGACACGCCGACGCTGGTGCTGACCACCCGCTCCGCCCCGGCCCATGCCAAGCGCGCCCTGGAGGCGCTGGGCGTCGAGGTCGCCACCGTGCCGGCGGACGCGGCCGGCGGGATCGACCTTCCGGCCGCCCTGGCGCATCTGGGCGAGCGCGGCCTGACCCGCCTTTGCAGCGAGGGCGGGCCCCGCCTTGCAGAGGCGCTGGCGCGCGCCGATCTGATCGATACCTGCACGCTGGTCACCGGGCCGGTGGAGCTGGGGTCGGCCGGGGGCCTTCCGGCGCTGGGACCCGCCCTGGCGAAAGCTCTGGCAAGTGACCGGTTCCGCGAGGCCGAGCGGCTCCAGCTCGGACCCGACGCGGCCGTGACCTACGAACGCAACAGGACGTAAGCGATGTTCACCGGGTTGGTCAGCGCCGTCGGCACGGTGGTCTCGGTCTCGGGCGAAGGCGACCTGCGCCGGATCGTGATCCAGGCCTCCTACGACCCCACCACGATCACGCTCGGCGCCTCGATCGCCTGCGCGGGCCCGTGCCTCACGGCGGTCTCGGTGGAGCCGGCCGAGGGCGGCTGTGTCTTCGCGGTGGACGCCGCCGCCGAGACCTTGATGCGCACCACGGTCGGCTCCTGGGCGCCGGGCACGCGGATCAACCTCGAACGCTCGCTCAAGGTTGGCGACGAACTCGGCGGCCACCTGGTCACGGGCCATGTCGATGGCCTCGCCGAGATCGTGGAGCGCACAAGCGTCACGGCGGATGCCTGGGGGGCCAGCGAACGCTTCACTTTGCGGGCGCCGGCCGCCGTGAAACACTTCATCGCCGAGAAGGGCTCGGTCTGCCTCGACGGCACCTCGCTCACCGTGAATTCGGTCCAGGACGACCAATTCTCGGTGCTGCTGATCCCGCACACGCTGCAGGTCACCACGTGGGGCGAGCGGCGCGCCGGGGACAGGCTGAACCTGGAGGTCGATCTGATCGCCCGCTACGCAGCCCGGCTCGCCGAGGCACGGGGCTGACAGCTTGTTCGCCCCGAGATGGTCTCCAAGGCTCCGCCCTGGACCCGCAAAAGGTCTCGACCTTTCGAAACCATGACTTGAGATGCGGAACGCCGCGCGCGCTCAGCGCGGTGGGATCGAGTAGGTCCCGGTGGCGTGGCAGACGAGGTCGGGGTTGCCGTCCGCGGTGATCAGAACCTCGCCCACCGCGAGCCGCCGGCCGAGCTTCAGCAGCCGGCATTCGGCCAGGAGATCCCCCGAGGCGGGCTTGCGCAGGAAGTTGAAGTTCAGGCTCGTGGTCACCGCGAGAGCGACAGGGCCGATATTGGCGAGGATCGCCGCGTAGAGGGCGTAATCGGCCAGCGCCATCATGGCCGGCCCCGAGACGGTCGCGCCGGGGCGCAGGAACCGCTCGTGCGCCTCCAGCCGCATCCGGGCCGAGAGCGATCCCACAGCCTCAAGGTGATAGGCCCGGCCGCCCGCCTGCATCTGCGGGAATTCAAGGTCGAGGAAATCGCTGGTCTCTTCGAGGGTGAGGGTCGTGGCGGTCATTGTGTCATGCAGTACGGGTTAGTTGTTCAGAACACGCCGCCTCCCGCACGAACCCTCCCTCTCCCGTCGAGGGGGGAGGGAAACGCCAGGTTGTCGTCATCCAAGTCAGAAAAAAATCGGCCGCGCGCTGGCTGTGATCTCGCCCAGCACCGTGCCGGTGGCCGGTTCGACCTCCTTGAGCACCACGTCGTAGCCCCAGAGGTCGGCGAGGTGCTGCAGCACCCGCTTGGCGTCGTCCTTCTGCAGGGTGATCTTGTTGATCGCCTTGTGGTGCAGGATCAGGCGGCGGTCCCCTTCGAGATCCACATCCACCACCTCGATATCCGGATCGAGCCACGCCACGTCGTACTGACGCGCGAAGGAGCGTCGCATCTTGCGGTAGCCGCGCTCGTCGTGGATCGCCTCCACGCGCAATTCCGGCTCGTCGGGGTCGTCGACCACGTGGAACAGGCGCAGGTCGCGCATCAGCTTGGGCGACAGGAATTGCTGGATGAAGCTCTCGTCCCGGTAATTCTCCCAGCAATCGCGCAACACCGCCATGGCGTCGCCGGTGCCGGCGATCTCCGGGAACCAAGCCCGGTCCTCGTCGCTCGGCTGCTCCACGATGCGGGCGATGTCCTGCATCATCGCGAAGCCGATCGCGTAAGGGTTGTGACCGCCGTAGGAGCGGTCGTCGTAGTTCGGCTGCCGGATGACGTTGGTGTGGGATTGCAGGAATTCGAGGTAGGCCGCCTCGGTGATCTGTCCCGATTCCGACAGGGCGTTCATGATCCGGTAGTGGCTGTAGGTGGCGCAGCCCTCGTTCATCACCTTGGTCTGGCGCTGCGGATAGAAATACTGGGCGACCAAGCGGACGATGCGCAGGATCTCGCGCTGCCATGGCCGCAGGCGCGGCGCGACCTTCTCCAGGAAGTAAAGTATATTCTCCTGCGGTAATTCGAGGAGCGCCTTGCGCCGTTCGGCCGCCACGTCCGGCCGCACGGTGCCGATCTTCTGCGGCAGGGTGCGCCAAAGATCGTTGTAGATCTGCTCGCCGTGCTCGATCCGCTCGCGCTCGCGCCGTTGCTCGGAGGCGAGGTCGGGCCGCTTCTTGCGTGGGTAGCGGTGGACGCCCTGGCTCATCAGCGCATGCGCAGCGTCGAGCACCTGCTCCACCGCCTGATGACCGTAGCGCTCCTCGCAGCGGGTGATGAAGCCCTTGGCGAAATCCAGATAGTCCAGAATACCTTCGGCGTCGGTCCACTGCCGAAACAGATAATTGTTCTTGAAGAAGTGGTTATGACCGAAGGCGGCGTGCGCGATGACCAGCGTCTGCATCGTCGCCGTGTTCTCCTCCATCACGTAGGAGATGCACGGGTCGGAGTTGATGACGATCTCGTAGGCGAGCCCCATCAGGCCGCGGCGATAGCCGGCCTCGTGCTGGGCGAAGTGCTTGCCGAACGACCAGTGCTTGTAGAACAGCGGCATGCCGATCGACGCGTAGGCGTCAAGCATCTGCTCGGCCGTGATGATCTCGATCTGGTTCGGATACCACGACAGGCCGAGCTGCGGCCCGGCGATGGCCTCGCAGGCGTCGTGGATGCGTCGGATCGTGTCGAAATCCCAGTCGTTGCCGATGAACAGGGGTTTCTGGTTGCCGGAGATGATCTGGGGCGTGCGTGCCTTCACGAGCGTCATGCGGCCTCCCGATCGATTGATGCGCGCGCCGCCATCAGGCCTCCGCCTCCGCCCGCGCATCCTGGCGGCCGAACAGCTCGCGGAAGACCGGGTAGATCTCGCGCCGGTGGTTGACCTTGCGCATGGCGATCGGGCCGCCCGCCTTGGCGATCGCCTCGTAGGTCCGCCAGAGGGTGGTGCGGTGCTCCACGAAGCCGGCGCGCGGACCGTTCTCGTCGCCCACCTCCAAGTAGGCGAAGTGCTGGCAGGCCGGCAGGATGTGCGCTCGCAAGAGCTCCGTGGAAGTCGGCCCATCCGAGGAGACGTTATCGCCGTCCGAGGCCTGCGCGGCGTAGATGTTCCAGTCGTTGGGGTCGTAGCGCTCGGCGATGATGCGCTTCATCTCGACCAGCGCCGACGAGACCAGCGTGCCGCCGGTCTCCCGGGAGCCGAAGAAGGTCTCCTCGTCCACCTCGGTCGCCCGGTCGGTGTGGCGGATGAACACGATCTCCACGTGCCGGTAGCGGCGCGTCAGGAAGATGTGAAGCAGGATGTAGAACCGCTTGGCGAGGTCCTTCATGTGCTCGGTCATCGAGCCGGACACGTCCATCAGGCAGAACATCACCGCCTGCGCGATCGGCCGCGGATAGGGCTCGAACCGGCGGAAGCGCAGGTCGAGCGGGTCGACATACGGGATGCGCTTGGCCCGCTCACGCAGCTTCAGCAGCGCCTGCTCCAGTTCCGCGCGCTCGGGGTCACCCTCCGACAGCGCGTCGAGTTTCGCCTGCAGGGCCGCGACCTCCTCGGGCTTCGGTCGCTTGAGGGCGATCCGCCGGGACATCGAATTGCGGAGGGTGCGGGTCAGCGCGAGGTTGGCGGGCGAGCCCGTCACGGTGTAGCCGGCCCGGCGCAGGCCCTCGGTCTCGACCACTGCCAGCCGCCGCTTGGCGAGGTCCGGCAGTTCCAGGTCCTCGAGGAACAGCTCCAGAAACTCCTCGCGGGTGAGCACGAAGCGGAACGCATCCTCGCTGTTCTCGCCGCCATCCCCGCCCTCGCCGGAGCCGCGCCCGCCACCGCCGCCCGGCGGCCGCTCGATCGTATCGCCCTCCACGTAGGTCTTGTTGCCCGGCAGGATGTGGTCCTGAAGCCCGGTGCCGGGCTGGCGGGAGAAGCGCGGCTCGCGCACGCCATCGGCCGGCACCGAGACCCGGCCGTCCTTGCCCAGCTCCTTGATGTCCTTCTCGCGGGCGGATTCGCGCACGGCGCGCTGGGCCACGTCCTTGACGCGGCGCAGGAAGCGCTGGCGGTTGGGGAGGCTCTTGCCGCCCGGGTTCAAACGTCGGTCGACGATGTGCATCCGCTGCGAAAACCCTCGTCCGCGTGTGCCGGCCGGGTTCCGACCCTTGTCGTACCATGCTGCGGCCGAAGGAAAGGATCCCGGGTTCGCAGCAGGGCCGACATCGTCACCGGCCGGTCGTCCGAAACTGTGCCAGCGGAGGGTCGGAACGGGGCCCGACTGACTGGGCCCCGTCGTCCCTCAGCCGGCCTGCTTGACCCGCATGTACCATTCCACCAGACGGCGGACCTGCCGCTCGGTGTAGCCGCGCGACACCATCCGCTCGACGAACTCGCCGTGCTTCTTCTCGGTGTCGCCGTCCTTTTTGGAGCCGAAGGAGATCACCGGCAGCAATTCCTCCACCTGGGAGAACATCCGCCGCTCGATCACCTCGCGCAGCTTTTCGTAGGAGGTCCAGCTCGGGTTGCGGCCGCCATGCTGCGCCCGGGAGCGCAGGGCGAACTTCACCACCTCGTTGCGGAAATCCTTCGGGTTGGCGATGCCCGCAGGCTTCTCGATCTTGGTGAGCTCCTGGTTCAGCAGCTCGCGATTCATGAGCTGGCCGGTCTCGGCATCCTTGAAATCCTGGTCCTCGATCCAGGCGTCGGCGTAGTCGATGTAGCGGTCGAACAGGTTCTGGCCGTAATCGTGGTACGATTCGAGATAGGCCTTCTGGATCTCGTGGCCGATGAACTCCGCGTAGCGCGGGGCCAATTCGGTCTTGATGAATTCCAGATACTTCTTCTCGGTCTCGGGCGGGAGCTGCTCGCGCTTGAGCGCCTGCTCCAGCACGTACATCAGGTGCACCGGGTCGGCCGAGACCTCGGTGGTGTCGTGGTTGAAGGTCGCGGCCAGAACCTTGAAAGCGAAGCGGGTCGAGATCCCGTCCATGCCCTCGTCGACGCCAGCCGTGTCCTTGTATTCCTGCATCGAGCGGGCGCGGGGATCGACCTCCCGCAGGGACTCGCCGTCATAGACCCGCATCTTCGAGAAGGCGTTGGAATTGGCGTGCTCGCGCAGGCGCGACAGGACCGAGAACCGCGCCAGCATCTCCAGCGTGCCGGGTGCGCAGGCCGCATCCGACAGTTCCGAGCCGGAGATCAGCTTTTCGTAGATGTGCTGCTCTTCGGTGACGCGCAGGCAGTACGGGACCTTGATCACGTAGATCCGGTCGATGAACGCCTCGTTGTTCTTATTGGTCTTGAAGGTCTGCCACTCGGACTCGTTCGAGTGGGCCAGGATCACGCCGGTGAACGGGATCGCGCCGATATTCTCGGTGCCGACATAGTTGCCCTCCTGCGTCGCCGTGAGCAGCGGGTGCAGCATCTTGATCGGCGCCTTGAACATCTCGACGAATTCGAGAACGCCCTGGTTCGCGCGGTTCAGGCCGCCCGAATACGAGTAGGCGTCGGGATCCGCCTGCGACAGGGTCTCCAGCCGGCGGATGTCGACCTTGCCGACCAGCGAGGAGATGTCCTGGTTGTTCTCGTCGCCCGGCTCGGTCTTGGCGATGGCGATCTGGCGCAGGCGCGACGGCCGGACCTTGATCACCTTGAAGCGGGAGATGTCGCCGTTGAACTCGTCGAGGCGCTTGAGTGCCCAGGGGCTCATCAGGCCGGTGAGCCGCCGGCGCGGGATGCCGTAGCGCTTCTGGATCTCCTCGCCCATCGTGTCGGGGTCGAACAGGCCCAGCGGGCTCTCGAAGACCGGCGAGACCTCGTCCCCGGCCTTGAGCACGTAGACGGGGTGGACCTCCATCAACAGCTTCAGCCGTTCGGCGAGCGACGACTTGCCGCCGCCCACGGGGCCGAGCAGGTACAGGATCTGCTTGCGCTCCTCCAAACCCTGCGCAGCGTGGCGGAAGAACGAGACGATCCGCTCGATCGTCTCCTCCATCCCGTAGAACTCCCGGAAAGCCGGATACGTCCGGATTGTCCGGTTCATGAAGATCCGGCCGAGGCGCGAATCCTTCGAGGTATCAACGAATTCGGGCTCGCCGATCGCCGCCAGGATCCGCTCGGCGGCCGAGGCGTACATCAGGGGCTCGTCGCAACAGGCTTCGAGATACTCGGAGAGCGTCATCTCCGTGTCGCGGCGGGCCTCGTAGCCTCGGGCGAAGCTCTGGAAAAGGTCGTTCGTCGCATGCATCGGCATTCGATAACCCTCTCAGACCGTGACAGCTTCATCCTGTCTCGGCTCGGATGCAACCGACAGGCCCGCTTTTGTCGCAGTGCGGCGAGCATGTCGCCGGGCATGTCGATTGCATGCAACACTCTCCGGCCGTGAAGGCGGCGCAAACGAGAGTCTGTGCCGCCTTTGAGCATGTGTCGAGAGCTGAAAAACTGCGCAGGTGCCGCAGTTGTTCGCCGCAGCTCACAAATCGGTGCCCTCTTTCTTGGCATCGTCTCCGGATTTGGCACCGCTTCCACCGACCGTGATTTTCACGGTCTGCGTCTGGACTTGCCCGTCGGAGGCTCTCACCTCGAAGGTGACTTCGTCGGCACCCGTGAAGCCGGCATTGGGCTGATAGAACAACGCTTGGACCGCGGCCTCCTTGTTGGGGCAGCGGTAGCTCGCCGGGGTCTTCAGCTTGCCGACCTTGGTGATCACCGAGCCGTTCTTCGGCGGGCCGGAGACCTTGAACTCCGGCATCGGGCCGGTCGAGCAGTCCTTCTTGAGATTGGGGGCGATCTCGAGCCGCACCGTCTTGCCGGGGGCGACGGTCTTCGATCGGCTCGTCGGGGATTGGGCCAGGGCCGGCCCGGCTAGCGCCAGACTCCCTGCGAGCAGCACGGCGAGCGGACGAAGGGCGATCATGAAAGCGTCTCTCCGGTGCCGATGCGGGCGCGCTCTCCGGAGGCCGCTCCGGGCGCCCCTTCCATCGGTGACGAGCATGTGGGGACGGCCGGCACGGGCGTCGAGTGCGCCCAGCACCGGTTCATCGGGATGCTGCTTAATTTTGAAGCACTGCCGCCACGATCCCGGTGACGCGGGCGATTTGCGCCGCGTCAAGCTCGCCTGCCAGGGCGGCGTTGAGGCGTGCCTCGACGCGGGCGCGCTCGCCGGCGTCGGCGATCGGCATGGAGGGTATCTCGTCCTCGGCGAGGCGGCAGACGCGGCGGATCGCCTCCGCGGCCGAGAGCAGCTTCTCCCGGTCGGCCGGGCCCATCTCCCAGAGCGGGTTGCGCAGACGGCTGATCACGCGCTTCGCATCACGGTATTCCCGGTCGACGCTGGTGGCAGCTTCGATCTGGCTGACGAGGAACATCAGTTCCAGCATCTCCCCGGCCGCCTCCGGGCAGGTGCGGACGATCCGCATGATACGGGCCATCAGTTCCTGGCTGGGCGACAGCTTGGATCGGGGCGAGGCCATGCGGGCGACAACGCGGGGTCCTGGCGAAAGTTCGCCCAGCCCCTGCAAGAGCTTTGCCGTGAGCTTTGCCGTGAGCTTGGCCGTGGCTTGGCCGCGCGCCCCGGGACCGGGTCGTCAGGCGTCCGGGGGCGTGCGCAGGCCGTCCAGCAGGGCGCGGCAGGCGCGCAGCTCGTCGAGGGCTGCCGCGAGGGCCGCGCGGTCCGGATCCGCGAAGGCGCCGGTTTCCGCCTCGGCATCCTGGACCAGCGGCTCGGCCGCAACGGCCTCGCCACGGCCCACCGCCTGGACGAAGCGGACGCCGTTCTCCTTGAGCACCCGCTGCGCGCCCGCGATGGTGTAGCGCTGAACATGCAGGAGCTGGCGGATGCCGGCGACGAGTTCGACATCGTGGGGCCGGTAGTAGCGCCGCCCACCCGCGCGCTTGACGGGGCGGATCTGGCCGAAGCGGGTCTCCCAGAAGCGCAGCACGTGCTGGGGCACGTCGAGCTCCTCGGAGACCTCGCTGATCGTGCGGAAGGCATACGCGCTCTTCTCGCCGGCTTCGGGGAGGTGTTCGGCGGCGAGGGCTGGCGGCATGGCGGTTCGACGGCGGTTCAGCGGCGGTCCGGTGCAATCTTGACGGGTCATGGGGCCAAGCTCAAGCCTGTTCGGCCCCGGAGCGGATCGTACCGCTTGTGGCGCCGGCCGCTTCGGTCTAACCGTCCTCCCCTCGCGGGCGCCCCGTGCCGCCCGCCAACCCCCAAAAAACCGGCTGGACGAGAGCCATGGTCGCCCATACCCGCGCCGACGCGGCGCCGAAGCCCCAGGACCCGGCGCTCGCCGGGGCCCGCATCCTCGTGGTCGAGGCGCGCTACTACGATGCCCTCGCGGACGAACTCCTGGCCGGCGCCCGCGCGGCGATCGAAGCGGCCGGCGCGCACGCGACCGTGGTGACGGTGGCGGGCGCCCTGGAGATCCCCGCCACCGTGGCGATCCTACTCGACGCGGAGGCCTACGACGCCGTGGTGGCGCTGGGCTGCGTGATCCGCGGCGAGACCGGCCATTACGACATCGTGGCCGGCGAGAGCGCCCGGGCGCTGATGGATCTCTCGGTCGACCGCCGGATTCCCCTCGGCAACGGCATTCTCACCGTCGAGACCGAGGCGCAGGCGCTGGCCCGCGCCCGGGTGGCCGAGATGAACAAGGGTGGCGGCGCGGCCGAGGCAGCGCTCGGCGTCCTCGCCCTCAAGCGCGCCGCGGAAGCTGCGCGCTCGCGATGACGGATACTCAGATGACCGACACGAAGCCGGAGACGGGCGGCAAGACGATCAGCCTGCGCACCGGAGCACGCCTCGCCGTCGTGCAGGCGCTCTACGAGATGGATGTGTCCGGCAAGGGCGTCCTCGAAGCGCTCGCCGAGTTCGAGGCGTTCTGGATCGGCCAGGAGATCGACGGGATCGAACATCCCCAGGCCGAGACCGCCTTCTTCCGCGATCTGCTGCGCGGTGCCGTCGAGGAGCAACGGGCGATCGACCCGAAGCTCGATCAGGCGCTGGCGCAGGGCTGGCCGCTCCGGCGGATCGAGATCGTGCTCCGGGCGATCCTGCGGGCCGGCGCCTACGAGTTGATGTTCCGCCTCGACGTACCGGCGGCGGCGGCGATCTCCGAATATGTCGACGTGGCCCACAGCTTCTATCCGGGTGACGAGCCGGGTCTCGTCAACGCGGTGCTCGACCGGCTCGCCCGGGAGGTCCGGCCCGGCGAGGTCGGCCCCGCCAAGGGCTCGAACAAGCCCGGCTCGTCCAAGCCGCTGCCCACGAAGACGGCGCCCGGGAAGGCCTGACCCGTGGCCGGCCCGGTCCGCGCCTCCGAGGAGGGGCTGATCGCGCGTTACTTCGCGCCGCTGGCCGGGCCGGGTGCCGACGGGCTCCGGGACGATGCCGCGACCCTGACCCCCGCGCCCGGCCACGACCTCGTCCTCACCGCCGACGCCGTTGTGGCGGGGATCCACTACTTCCCCGACGATCCGCCGGCCTCCATTGCCCGCAAGGCCCTCGGGGTGAACCTCTCCGACATCGCCGCCAAGGGCGCGGTGCCGCGGGGTTTTCTTTTAACGTTGGCGCTGCCCGACGACTGGACCGAGGACTGGCTCGCTGCCTTCTCGGCGGAACTCGGCGTGGCCGCCGCGGAGGCGGGCTGCCCGCTTCTCGGCGGCGATACGGTGCGCTCCGGCGGACCGGCCCTGATCAACATCAGCCTCATCGGCGAGGTCCCGGCCGGCACGATCGTCCGGCGCCATACGGCGCGGATCGGCGACCGGATCTGCGTCACCGGCACGATCGGCGACGCGGCGCTGGGCCTGCGGCTGCGGCTAAAGCCGGAAGCGCCCTGGGCGACCGCCCTCGATCCGGCGCTGCGGGCGGTGCTGGCCGACCGCTACCTGCACCCCCGCCCACGCCTCGCCGCCGCGCCGGCGATCCGCCGCCACGCCACCGCGTCCATGGACGTCTCCGACGGGCTCGCGGGGGATCTCGCCAAGATGCTGGGCGCGGGCCGCACGGCCCGGATCGCTCTGCCCGCGGTGCCGCTCTCGGAGGCGGCCCGGCATGCCTGCGCGGCGGAGCCGGGCCTGATCGCGACGGCTCTGACCGGCGGCGACGATTACGAGATCCTCTGCACGGTGGCTCCGGAGGCGTTGGCGGCTCTCCAGGCCGAGGTGGAGGCGGCCGGGATAAAGCTGACTGTCATCGGCACCGTCACCGCGGGCGAGGGGCCGCCGCGCTTCGAGACGGGAGACGGCGGGGTCCATGTCTTCGCCGCCGGGGCCTTCAGCCACTTCTGAGGCCTATCGTTCCAGGAGGCCCAGGAACGGCCGCGGTGAGAGCTGATCTGCGACCCGGCAACGTCCGGAAGCGGCTTCCGTGCCCGAGGACGCACAGGGTGTCCATGCCGGTGTGACGTCCGTTAGGACCTCAACCCTGGTGATGCGAATCGAACGACGCGCGCCTTACCCGGCCTGATGTTCGGGACGCGACGTTGTGTCGAAACCCACCGATCCGGTGGGCCTGAGACCGCATAGGCGATCGTGCCAAGCGCAGACCACGCGGACAGTCTCTACTGGTGGACCTGTCTGAAACAGATCCCATCGCAGCCATTCGGCTTTATGTATAATAATTCTAGTTCGATCTCGTTGTGCGATGCAGCGTTCGCGCGCTGAGCTGCGAGGCCGTCAAACACAGCGTTTGCGCTCCCCGGCGAAGTTTGGCAATCAAGGCCTTGTTCTGGGAAGGAAAGCCCCGGATCCGAGCACCGCGTCCCATGGCCATCCCCCCGGCGGCCAAGCTCGACAAGCATAAGCCCCAGCCAGGCACGATAATGACAAGGACGGTCGCATGATTCCCTTGATTCTGATCATCGTGGGCGGGCTCTGCGCCATCGCCTACGGCATCGTCACGATCCTCGACGTGATGCGGCGCGATGCCGGCACGCAGCGCATGCAGGAGATCGCCTCCGCCATCGCGGAAGGCGCGCAAGCCTATCTGAAGCGCCAATACCTCACGATCGGTCTCGTCGGCGTGGTGCTGTTCGTGCTGCTGGCCGTGTTCCTCGGGATCAAGGTCGCGGTCGGTTTCCTGATCGGCGCCGTGCTCTCCGGCGCGGCCGGCTTCATCGGCATGAACGTCTCGGTGCGGGCCAATGTGCGCACCGCGCAGGCCGCCTCGACCTCGCTGGGCGGCGGCCTCGATGTCGCTTTCAAGTCCGGGGCGGTGACCGGCATGCTGGTGGCGGGCCTCGCCCTCCTCGGGGTCGCCTTCTACTACCTGTTCCTGACCCGCGGAGCCCATCTCGATCCGTCGAGCCGCGAGGTGATCGACGCGCTGGTGGCGCTCGGCTTCGGCGCCTCGCTGATCTCGATCTTCGCGCGCCTCGGCGGCGGCATCTTCACCAAGGGCGCCGATGTCGGCGGCGACCTCGTCGGCAAGGTCGAGGCCGGGATCCCGGAGGACGATCCACGCAATCCCGCGACCATCGCCGACAACGTCGGCGACAATGTCGGCGATTGCGCCGGCATGGCGGCCGACCTGTTCGAGACCTACGCGGTCACGGTGGTGGCCACGATGGTGCTGGCCGCGATCTTCTTCTCCGGCCCCACCGGCAGCGGCCGGGACGTGCTGGAACCGATGATGCTCTACCCGCTGGCCATCGGCTCGGCCTGCATCCTCACCTCGATCGCCGGCACCTACGCGGTGCGGCTCGGGGCCAACCAGTCGATCATGGGCGCCCTCTACAAGGGGCTGATCACCGCGGGGGTGCTCTCGGTGGTGGCGATCGCGGCCGTCAACATGACCCTGCTCGGCGGCTTCTCGACCACCTTCACCACGTCGACCGGCGTCACCTTCACGTCGGCCGGCCTGTTCGGCTGCGCGGTGATCGGGCTCGCCATCACGGCGCTGATCGTGGTGATCACCGAGTACTACACCGGCACCAACTTCCGCCCGGTGAAGTCGATCGCGGACGCCTCGGTGACCGGCCACGGCACCAACGTGATCCAGGGGCTGGCGATCTCGCTCGAATCGACCGCTCTGCCCGCCATCGTGATCGTGGCCGGCATCATCAGCACCTACGCGCTGGCCGGCCTGTTCGGCATCGCCATCGCGGTCACCGCCATGCTGGCGCTCGCCGGCTTCATCGTGGCGCTCGACGCCTTTGGGCCGGTCACCGACAATGCCGGCGGCATCGCCGAGATGGCGGGCCTGCCCCCGGACGTGCGCAAGTCGACCGATGCCCTCGACGCGGTCGGCAACACCACCAAGGCGGTGACCAAGGGCTACGCAATCGGCTCGGCCGGCCTCGGCGCGCTGGTTCTGTTTGCCGCCTACACGTCGGACCTGAACTACTTCATCGCCAATGCCAGCCCGACCCAGTACCGCTTCTTCCAGGGCGTCAGCGTCGATTTCTCTCTGTCGAACCCCTACGTGGTGGTCGGGCTGCTGCTCGGCGGCCTGATCCCGTTCCTGTTCGCCGGCATCGCCATGACGGCGGTGGGGCGGGCCGCGAGTGCGGTGGTCGAGGAGGTCCGGCGCCAATTCCGGGAGAAGCCCGGAATCATGCAGGGCACCGACCGGCCGGATTACGGCCGAGCGGTCGACATGCTGACCCGGGCGGCGATCAAGGAGATGATCGTCCCGTCGCTGCTGCCGGTGTTGTCACCGATCGTGCTGTTCTTCGTGATCCAGCTGATCGCCGGCAAGAGTCAGGCCTTCGCCACGGTGGGCGCGAGCCTGCTCGGCGTGATCCTGACCGGCCTCTACGTGGCGATCTCGATGACCTCGGGCGGCGGCGCCTGGGACAACGCGAAGAAGTACATCGAGGACGGCCACCACGGCGGCAAGGGCTCGGACGCCCACAAGGCGGCGGTGACCGGCGATACGGTCGGCGACCCCTACAAGGACACCGCCGGCCCGGCGGTGAACCCGGCGATCAAGATCACCAACATCATCGCCCTGCTGCTGCTGGCGGTGCTGGCGCATAGCTGAGGGATCCCGTCCCCGCGTCGCCCCGGAGCGGATTCCCGGGGCGACGCGATTTGTCCTGCGGACTTCGAGTGCGTGCGGAATCGCGGTATGCTCCGGAACCGCCGAGCCGATGCGTCTGGATGCGTCTGATGACTGAGGGGGAACGCTTCGTCGGCAGTCTGCCCGTGAAGACCGATTTTCACGATCGCAGCAAGCGGCGCTCGTATGACCTGACGCGGCGTGTCGCCGTGCATCTCATCGACGATCCAGGTCTCCTCGCCAACGGCCAGGCCTACCTGGAACGGTGCGTGCGCCCGGATTTCGCGCAGGCCCGATATTACGCACTATGGGCGGATCTTCTGGGCCAGAATGTCCGGCAGATCGTCCGGCAGTTGCTGGAGGACAGCCCGCAGGGCGAACTTCTGCGCGACACGCAGCCCGTCTTCGTCGTGATCCCGTCCCTGGAACGCTCCGCCGAGAGCCTGGGCCGGCGAGTTCCGGACCTCACCGGATGATGCGGAAGGACAAGCTCGATCATCTCTTCGGGGCAGCCGGGGAGGTGACGGGACATCGGCGCTTCGTCCTGGTCGGCTCCGCCGTCGTCCTGATCCGGTGCCGCAACATTCCCGGCGACATGTTGCTGACTCCGGAGGCGGACCTCTACGTTCCGGACGTGCCGAATTCCGACGATCTGTCCGACGCGATCGATGCCAATATCGGCCAGGGGTCGAGCTTCCATCTGCAGTACGGCTATTATTGCGACGGCGTATCGCCTGAAACGTCATTGATGCCGAGCGACTGGTCGGCGCGCACCACGCTGTATGCGAGTGCCGGCTGTCCCGGCATCACGGTGATCGTTCCGGACCCCGACGATGTGGCTTTGGCCAAAGCCGTCGCGTGGCGGGAGAAGGACAAGGATTGGCTCACGTCGGGCCTGCGATCCCGGCTCCTCTCGATCGACGCGATGGCCGGACGGCTTCCCGGCATGCCGGCTGCGGCACCGTCCGGTGGAGAGATGAAACGCCGCCTCGTCTGGCTGGCATCCGAATGCGAGCTGGTCTTCGTTCCCCCTCCGTGACCGAAGGCGCACCCGCCGCGCCATGTGCGCCCCCGCACGCCGCCGCACGCCCCGCTGCGCTGCACCTTGGCATCGCCGCGCCGCAGCGCCACCTCGACCTCGGCTTTAAACCGGCTGCGGCGCGACCGCAGCAGCACGAGGTACCCCATGCCGTCCCTGCTCGACCCGATCCGCATTGGCGCCATCGAAGCGAAGAACCGGATCTTCATGGCCCCGCTCACCCGCGGCCGCGGCACCCGCGCGCACGTGCCGACCCCGATCATGGCCGAATACTACGCCCAGCGCGCCGGCGCCGGCCTCATCATCAGCGAGGCCACCGGTATCTCTCAGGAGGGGCTGGGCTGGCCGTTCGCGCCGGGTATCTGGTCCGACGCCCAGGTCGATGCGTGGCGGCCGATCGTGAAGGCGGTCCACGACAAGGGTGGCAAGATCGTCTGCCAGATCTGGCATATGGGCCAGCTGGTCCACCCGGACTTCCTCGGCGGCGCCCAGCCGGTCGCGGCCTCGGCCACGACGGCGCCGGATCAGGCCCACACCTATGAGGGCAAGAAGCCCTACGCCGAGGCCCGCCCCCTGGAGATCGCCGAAATCCCGCGCCTGCTCGGTGACTACGAGCGCGCCACCGCCAACGCGCTGGCGGCCGGGTTCGACGGCGTGCAGATCCACGCGGCGAATGGCTACCTGATCGACGAGTTCCTGCGCGACGGCACCAATCACCGCACCGACCAGTACGGCGGCGCGATCGAGAACCGCGTGCGGCTGCTGCGCGAGGTCACCGCGGCGGTGGCCAAGGTCGCGGGACCCGAGCGTACCGGCGTGCGCCTCTCGCCGAACGGCGCGATCCAGGGCTGCAACGATTCGAACCCCGAGCCGCTGTTCGTGGCCGCCGCCCAGGCGCTCGCCGATCTCGATGTCGCCTTCCTGGAGATGCGCGAGCCCGGCCCGGATGGGACCTTCGGCAAGGCCGACCATCCGCCGATCGCCCCTGCGATGCGCCGGGTGTTCCGCAACCCGATGATCCTCAACGCCGATTATGACGGCGTCAGCGGCCAGAAGGTGCTGGATGCCGGAGAGGCGGACGCGATCGCGTTCGGGCGGACCTTCATCGCCAATCCCGATCTCGTCGAGCGGATCGCCAAGGGTGCGCCGCTCAACAAGGACGAGGCTGCCACGTGGTACAGCCAGGGTCCGCAAGGGTACATCGACTACCCAACCCTGGGTGCGGCCCGCGCCGCCTAAGGCATCACGGGCCCGATCGGCCGCCGCGCCCGTTGCGGGCGCGGCGATCGTCTACGCAGCCACCTAGGCAGGGAAGCTCAACAGGCCTATGTGACGGCCGAACCATGGATGTGCCGGCACCTCACGCGCTCCCAGCTTCCCCACCGGCCAGCGGCGCCTGGCGCACCGCGGAACGGCTCGCGGAGCTACGCGATCTCGCGATCCTCGATACGGAGCCCGAGCCGCTTTATGACGATCTCGTGCGGGTCGCCGCCTATGTCTGTCGCGCGCCGGTCGCCCTGGTCAGTCTGGTCGATGCCGAGAGGCAATGGTTCAAGTCGGAGGTCGGGCTCGGTGAACGGGAGCTGCCGATCAATTGCTCGGTCTGCGCCTACACGATCGAGTCCGACGGCCTGCTCGTCATCCCCGATCTGACAGCCGATCCGAGGACCATCGAGAATCCTCTGGTAACTGGCCCGGAGGGGTTCCGCTTCTATGCCGGCGCCACGATCCGGGGTGGCCAGGGCATCCCGCTCGGCGCGCTCTGCGTGCTCGACCGGGCGCCGCGGCCGGATGGGCTCGACACGGAACAGACCGCCACGCTCACCGCGCTCGCCCGTCAGATCTCCAGCCTGCTCGAGCACCGGCGGACCCTGGCACAGGTGGCGAGCCGCGAGGCCGAGATCGCCGCGAGCGAGCGCCGCTTCCGGGTGATGACCGCGGCGATGCCCCAGATGGTCTGGACCACACGGCCCGACGGGTTCCACGATTACTACAACGACCGCTGGTACGAGTTCACCGGCGTGCCCTCCGGCTCCACCGATGGCGAGGGCTGGAACGATGTGTTCCACCCCGCCGACCAGGAGCGGGCCTGGGCGCGCTGGCGCCACTCGCTGGCCACCGGCGATCCCTACGAGATCGAGTACCGCCTGCGCCATCGCGACGGCGCCTATCGCTGGACGCTGGGCCGCGCCATGCCGATCCGCGATGCCGACGGGCGGATCGAGCGCTGGTTCGGCACCTGCACCGACATCGACGACCTCAAGCGGGCCGAGGCCGAGGCGCGCAAGCTCGCCGCCATCGTCGAGACCTCCAAGGACTTCATCGGTCTCTGCACTCTGGACGGCGCGGTCACCCATCTCAACGAGGCCGCCCTGGCGCTGATCGGCCTGCCCGATCTCGCCACCGCCCGCCAGCACCGGATCCCCGATTTCTTCACCGCGGACAGCCGCCGCATCCTGGAGGAGACCGCGATGCCGGCGGTGCGCCGGAACGGGTTCTGGGAGGGCGAACTGGCGTTCCGGCACTTCGTCACGGGCGAGCCGGTGGCGGTGCTCTACAACATCTTCCCGGTGCAGGACCCGACCGGGGCCGAGATCGGCTACGCCACCGTGACCCGAGACCTGCGCGAGGCCAAGCGCGCCGAGGAGGCCCGCGACCTGCTGATCCGCGAGCTGTCGCACCGGATCAAGAACATCTTCGCGGTGGTCGGCGGTTTGGCAGCGCTCACCGCCCGCAGCGATCCCGCGGCCCAGCCCTTCGCCAAGGCGTTCCGCGAGCGCCTCGGTGCCCTGGCGCGGGCGCACGAATATGTCCGGCCGCACTCCCCCGACAGCGCGCCCGCGGTGGCGGGGCAGACCGTGCTGGGCCTGATGCGCCTGATCATGGCCGCCTACGAGGAGGGCGGGCAGGCGCGCGTCGCCATCGCGGGGGACGATGTGGAGATCGGCGAGCGCACCGCGACCGCGCTGGCGCTGATCATGCACGAGCAGGCCACCAACGCCATGAAGTATGGCGGCCTCTCCACCAAGGAGGGCGGCGTCTCCTTGAGCGGGCTGCGGGAGGCGGGGCGCTATACCCTGACATGGCAGGAGGCCGGCGGCCCGCCGGTCACCAGAACCCCGTCCCGGAAGGGATTCGGCACGGTGCTGGCCGAGCGCAGCGTCGTCGGCCAGCTCGACGGCGTGCTGGAACACGATTGGGCGCCCGGGGGCCTGTTGATGCGGCTCAGCGTGCCGATCGAGAACCTCCGGGCCTGAGACTGTGATTCCGTCCTATCGGTGCATCGCAGTGGGCGCCCTGGTCGGTCGGGGCCGCCTTCTCGGCCCGCGAGAGTGCGTCATCACAAGGCGTAGGAGTTAAGCTTTTTCCCGATGGCAACGCGCACCGGACACGACAGCGATGCCGTCTTCGCCGAGCGAGGCGCGGGTCCCCTCTCCCGTGCGGGAGAGGTCTGCTTTCGCAGAAAGCCGGGTGAGGGATTTGCGGCTTCCGAAAGGGGCGCAACCGGCACGGGCGGCGCTGGCGTGCTCGATCCTGAGACTTCCCGTCCCTCACCCCAACCCTCTCCCGCACGGGAGAGGGAGCCTGGCGCGCTCGCCAGAACCTTCGCCGCTTCGCTGCGCCTCGTCGTGCTCGACTTCGACGGGACCCTGGCCGACAGCTTCGACTGGTTCTGCTCGGTCATGAACGGCGTCGCCGAGCGCTACCGCTTCCGCCAGGTCGAGGCGCACGAGGTCGAGGGCCTGCGCCTCCAGGGGGCCCGCGCGATCGTCGCGCATCTCGGCATCCCGCGCTGGAAGCTGCCGCTCATCGCCCGCCACATGCACGCGCTCGCGGCCCGGGACGCGGCGCAGATCGCGTTGTTCCCGGGCGTGCCGGAGATGCTGGCGGGACTCGCGCAGGCCGGCGTGCCGATGGCGATCCTGTCGTCGAACCGGGCCGACACGGTGCGGCGGGTGCTCGGACCGGACAACGCCGCGCAGATCGACGCCTATGCCTGCGGGGCTTCACTGTTCGGAAAGGCGCGGCGCCTGCGGCGGCTCCTCGCGCGCCGGGGCGTGGTGCCGGCGCAGGCGCTGTGCATCGGCGACGAGATCCGCGACCTGGAGGCGGCGCGCGCCCTTGGCTGCCCGTTCGGTGCTGTGGCGTGGGGTTACACGGCCCCCCAGGCGCTGGCGGCGCAGGGGCCCGAATACCTGTTCTCGAATCCCGGGGAGATCGCCCGCCTGCTGGCGGGCGCTCCGGCTCACTGGCCGCGGTTGGCGCCCGGAACGACGCTGGCGCCGTTGCCGCTGCCGAACGGCTCGTAGCGGGTCAGGCCGCGGAACAGCTGGCTGATGAAGGCCCGGTCGGCGCCGCTCGTCGGCGTGGTGCGCTCGATGAAGTCGAACACCCGCCCGTCCTGCAGGCCGTAGAGCGCCACGCGCTCGACCTTGAAGGCGGGGCTGAAATAGACGGCCGTGACCTTCTGATCCTCGACCTGCTCGCCCATGAACATGATCGTGCGGCGGGTGTTCTGGGAGATGTAGTACCAGGACTTGTTGCCCACCGTGGACACGGTCGAGGGCGTTCCGAGGATCTGCAGCACCTGCTCGGGGCTCATGCCGGGCTTGACCATGGCGAGCGCCGCCTGGTCGACCTGATAGCCGTGGCGCAGCTCCTCGCCGATGCAGCCGGACAGGCCGGCTCCCGCGAGCCCGACCAGGGCGAGACGCGCGAAGGACTGGACGAGACGGCGCCGCATCGGGCCCCCAGAAAACGTGTGGACGGACAGGATGCAAACGATGCCGCGGACACGGAATTCCGACGACGCTTGCGCCCTGGGCGTGGGTTGCCGTACCGCGGGGTTATGGCTTTGACAAGGCAAGCTTGGCCACAGAACACCGGGGTGTGGCATCGATGATCGCGCGGCTGTTCCGACGGGCGAATGCGCGGCGGCAGGCCGTCGAAGGCCTGCACGTGGCGCTCAGCATGGCGGCCCGCCACCCGGGCCTCTACCTCCGCCTCGGCGTGCCCGACACCGTGGAGGGCCGGTTCGAGGCCCTGTGCCTGCACGCCATCCTGGTCCTGCGCCAGCTGAACCGGCTGCCGGCCCCGGCTGCCGAGGTGGCGCAGGATCTCGTGAATTCCGTCTTCACCCAGCTGGACGCCTCCTTGCGCGAGCTGGGTGTCGGCGACATGGGCGTGGGCAAGCGGATGAAGAAGCTCGGCGCGGCCTTCTACGGCCGGGCCACCGGCTACGACACCGCCCTGGACGCGGGCGACACGGCGGCCCTGCGCGCGGTCCTCATCCGCAACGTTCTGGGCGGCGAGGGCGACGGGGCTGGGCTTGCCACCTATGTGCAGGCGGCGGACGAAGCCCTCGCCGGCGCCGATCTCGACACCCTGCTCGGGTCCGGGCCGCCCTTCCCGGAACCGGAGGGTTTCGCGCAGGCTGAAGAAGCAAGAGGAGCCATTGCATGAGCCGGGACAGCCGCCGGGAGAATCCGCACGAGAGCGGCCCGCTCGTGCGCTGGGTCAATGTCGAGCGCCTGCCCCAGGGACGGGGCGCCGTCACGGTCGAGGCGAGCCCGGCCGAGTGCGCGGCGCTCGCAGCGGACTTCAAGATCCCGGGACTCCGCGATCTGGTCGGGCGGTTCGCAATTTCGGGCCCCACCAGCCGCCTCATCGTGACCGGCACCGTGGACGCCCTGGTGACGCAGGTCTGCACCGTCAGCCTCGAACCGTTCGAGGGGCCGGTCCACGAGCTGGTGGAGGTCGTGTTCACCGACACCGACCAACTCGCCGGCACCGATGCCGAGGATGCCGACATCCCCGATCCCCTGGTGGGCGGACGCGTCGATTTCGGTACGCTCACCGCCGAGTTCCTGGCGCTGGGGCTCGACCCCTATCCGCGCAAGCCCGGCACCGCCTTCGAGCCGGTGGTGGCCGGCGACGATGCGGGGCCGCTCGCCGCCCTGGGCAAGCTGCGGGACGGCGACGGCTGACCTTTCGCGGCGTGGCGCGCCGGCCCTCCCCCGGGCGCATGCAGCGCCAGCGGAAGCGGCCCGGGATCCCCCGCGCGCAAGGACGCGAAGCGCTCTTATGCAACACGCTGTGCCGCTTGCGCGACGCTCCGTGTGCCGGATCAGGTTCCGCTGACGCTCCACCCGTCCGGGAAAAAAGGTGTGCTTGAGGGACTCGGGCGGCGAGCGGGCGTGACGCCCGCAGGCGAACACCCCGAAAACGCTGCCTTCGCCCCCTCCGGCGAAGAACGGAACCGTCCGGCGCCCGATTTCAT